>CAOJXI010000097.1 GCA_948465665.1 uncultured Clostridia bacterium
GGCTTTTGATTTTGAATACTGACGAAACGGTTAGTTATCAGTCTCTTAGGCAAGGCTTCTGTTTTCTTTAAGCCTGCTGGGGTATTTCGCGCCTGCGGGCGCGACCAGGGGGCTTTTTAGGAAAGCCCCCTGGACCCGAAACCTTTTTAATCCGCCCTAGCTTGTACTCATCTTAGCTTATCCCCGCAAATCAACTCTCTAAACCCATTAAATCGAAATCTCATTCGCGATATCATACAAATGCTTATCAAAGACCCGTTTCATATTCAATCCTTCCAGAATATCAAGGTCAACAATCTTATTATCCCGATAAACCACCACGCGGTTTCCAATCCCCTGCTGCAACAATTCAACGGCATGGTGTCCCATTTCGCTTGCAACCACACGATCCCTGGCGCTTGGGCTTCCGCCTCTCTGAACGTGCCCTAAAATAGTAGCCCTAGTCTCAACGCCTGTTTTTTCCTGAATATACTTAGCCATCTGTTCCACGCCGCCAACGCCCTCAGCAACCATGATAATGAAATGTTGTTTCCCTGTCCTGGTTGACCGTCCAATACGGGTAATAACATCCCGGTCAAGGTCAAAAGGAATTTCAGGAACCAGTACGCAGGTCGCACCGCAGGCAATCCCGGCATGGAGGGCAATATCCCCGCAGCGCCTTCCCATAACCTCAACCACAGTACAGCGGTCATGGGATTGGGAGGTATCGCGCAGCCTGTCCACCATATCCACAACGGTATTCAGCGCTGTGTCAAACCCAACGGTATATTGGGAAGAAGAAATATCATTATCAATAGTACCAGTAACGCCAATGCAGGGAATCCCCTTCAAGGAAAGGTCTCTTGCACCGCGGAAAGAACCGTCGCCGCCGATTACAACCAGCCCGTCAATTCCCATCTCAAAACACATATTGCGGCCTTTTTCCACGCCTTCTTCAGTGACGAATTCCGGGCAGCGGGCAGTATAAAGCACAGTTCCGCCCCGGTGGAGGATGTCGGAAACGCTCCTCAGGTTCATTTCAAACATATCGCCGGACAGCAGCCCATTATATCCCCTGCGGATCCCCATAACATGCAAGCCGCGGTTAATCGCTGTACGGACGACTGCGCGGATAGCAGCATTCATGCCTGGGGCATCGCCGCCGCTGCTCAATACGCCGATTGTTTTTACTTTTTTGTCCATATTAGTTCATTCCTTTCGCCGTCCAAAATACGTAATTTTTTTAAATCGCCATTAAAACTATTATAAGAAACCTTTCCCAATGGCGCAAGCCATACAACATAGTTGGCATTTTTTGTACATCGTCAAGAGATATTTTTGAATACTACGTTTTCCTTTCCCAAAACCCTTTGAAGTTCCCGGATCATCGGTTCATTGGGAGCTACCCACATCCCTTGAGGGGCTTTCAAATATTTTTTCTCAGACTGTAGGTAAAAATACACTGGGGTAATCCCCTCGAAAACCAGAAGGATCTGCTGGGCTTTTTGGAAAGCAGGAGATTCCCTGCTTTCCACCCGCAGGTAAAGGGCTTTTCTTCCCTGCCCCTGGACAGCCCTGTTTTCCGTTCTAATATATGGCGGCCTTGGTGCAGAGGGAGGGACAGGGGGCGGTGCCTCCGAATAATTCGCCGGGGCTGTCATCATATCCACAATGATTTTTGGTTCTTCTTCCTCACGGGCGGAAACCCTGCCCTTTAAAACCACAACCTGCCCTTCCCTGACCAATGCCCGCACCTGCTGGCAGACTTTAGGGAAAATCAGCAGCCCGCAGGATGCCGTCAGGTCTTCCAGCCTGGCAAAAACCATTGTCTCATTGTTTTTTGTTATTTTTGTCCTTGGCTCAGTAATAATCCCCACAAGTTTCAAAGGCTTCCCGTCCAAATCCGTTCCCTGCGTCTTTGCTTCCTCTAAGATTTTACCCAGGCTGTCCGCCTGGATACGCTCTGATAATGCCCGGTATTCCTGTAAAGGATGACCTGTAACATAGATTCCGGTAACTTCTTTTTCCATGGCGAGACGTTCCGCTTGGGTAAAATCAGCAGCCGGGGGAAGCGTGTAGGAATGGTTTGTCCTTTGCTTTTCCCCATCCTCCAGAGGCAGCGCGAATAAATCCAACTGTCCCTCCAGGTTATTTTTATGGGTGCGTTCCAGTTCCTCCATAATCGGCCCGTAAGCTTGCAGCAGCTGACGGCGGTTAGGGCTTATGGAATCAAAAGCACCGGATTTTATTAAGCTGTCCATAGTGCGGCGGCTTATTTCCCCGCCATACATTCTTTCACAGAAATCAAAAAAGCTGTCAAAAGGCCGTTTTTCCCTTTGTGCAACCAATTCGCGGATAAACCCTTTTCCAATGCTCTTAACCGCCAAAAGCCCAAACCGGATTCCATCCGGCGATACTGTAAACCCTTCCTCGCTTTGATTAACATCTACCGGGAGGGTTTTAATCCCCCGCCGGGTACACTCCGCCATATATTCCGTTACCTTGTTTACATTGTCCAGCATACAGGTCAGGAGCGCCGCCATATATTCCATAGGGTAATGGTATTTCAGATAGGCAGTCTGGTAGGCAATATAGGCGTAGGCGCTGGCGTGGGGTTTGTTAAACGCATAAGAAGCAAAAGAACTCATCTGGTCAAAAATAGCGACTGCTGTTTCCTCTGGCACGCCGTTGGCAATACAGCCGACACATTCAATGGAACCATCCGCCCTTTTAGAACCATAAATAAATTTCTGCCGTTCCTTTTGCATAATATCAGCTTTCTTTTTGGACATGGCTTTTCGCACCAAATCAGCCTGCCCATAAGAATAGCCCGCCAAATCCCGGCAGATCTGCATAACCTGTTCCTGATAGACAATACACCCATATGTTACATCCAGAATAGGTTTCAGTTTAGGATGGAGGTAGACGACTTTTTCCGGGTGGTGGCGGTTTTCAATATACTTGGGGATAGAGTCCATGGGGCCGGGGCGGTACAGCGCAACAATAGCGGCCAAATCCTCTATGGAAGCAGGCTTTAACTGGGTAATAACTTGGCGCATCCCTTCAGATTCAAACTGGAAAACCCCGCTGGACTGGCCCGCGGACAGCATCTCGAAAACCCCTTTGTCATCCAATGGAATACGCCCAGCGTCAAATTCCGGCTCAGTCCGGCGTACAATATTTTGGGCTTTTCGGATAACGGTAAGGTTCCGCAGCCCCAGGAAGTCCATTTTCAAAAGTCCCAGTTCTTCTAAAGTGGTCATGGTGAACTGTGTAACGATTACGCCGTCGTTCTGCTGGACAGGAACATAACTTTCCACAGGATCGCGGGTAATGACAACCCCGGCGGCATGGGTGGAAGCATGTCGCGGCATCCCTTCCAGAGCCATTGCCAAGTCAATCAATTCATGGATTTTAGGGTTGGAATCATATTGTTCCCGCATTTCCGAAGACTGTTTAAAAGCTTTTGCAATCGTCATTTTGGGTTCTGAAGGGACATACCTGGCTACAACATCTACTTCCTGGTATCCCATGCCCATGGCACGGCCAACATCCCGGATTGCAGCGCGGGCAGCAAGGGTTCCAAAAGTAATAATCTGGGCAACATGGTCTTCCCCATACTTGCGGATAACATAATCAATGACTTCCTGCCGCCTTTCAAAGCAGAAATCAATGTCAAAGTCAGGCATACTTACCCGCTCCGGGTTCAGGAACCTTTCAAACAAAAGGTTATAGCGGATAGGGTCTACATTGGTAATTCCCACGCAGTATGCGGCAATGCTCGCCGCGCCGGAACCCCTCCCTGGCCCTACGGAAATATCCTGGCTCCTTGCATAGTTGATAAAATCCCAGACAATCAGGAAATAATCCACATACCCCATCTTTTCAATAATAGAAAGCTCATATTCCAGCCTGTCAATAACGTTTTGGGCGGGATGATCCCCATAATTCCGGCGCAGCCCCTCATAACAGAGCTTGCGAAAAAACGCGCTGTTTTCCATGCCGTCGGGTGCCTGGTAATAGGGCAGCTTTGTATGTCCAAATTCAAATTCCACATTACAGCGCCCTGCAATTTCCACTGTATTGGAAATTGCGCCTGGATACTTCCCGAACAGCTCCTGCATTTCGTCGCCGGATTTCAGATAAAATTCCTCTGTTTCAAATGCCATTTCATTGGGGTCGTTGACAGTGCGGTTGGTTTGGATGCAGATCAGCAGGTTTTGTACCTTGTGATCTTTTTTCGTCAGATAATGGCAGTCGTTGGTTGCAGCCAAACCGATTCCGGTTTCCTGGGACAGCCGGGACAGCAAAGGAAGGATTGCCTTCTGTTCCTGAATCCCATGATCCTGCAATTCCAAATAAAAATTCTTTTCCCCAAAGATGCCCTTGTATTCAAGGGCGGCCCTTTTTGCGCCGGAATAATCCCCATTGGAAAGCAGCCGGGGGATTTCCCCTGCAAGGCAGGCGGAAAGGGCTATAATCCCCTTGCTGTATTTCCGTAAAAGCTCCTTATCCACTCTTGGCTTGGAATAAAAGCCTTCTAAAAACCCCTTTGAAACAATCTTAATTAAATTCTGATATCCTTCGTTGTTTTCGCAAAGAAGGACAAGATGATAAGGGCTGTTGTCCATGCCATGCACCTTATCAAAGCGGGTTCGCGGGGCTACATAGACCTCGCACCCAATAATCGGACGGATTCCCGCTGCCTTTGCCGCCTTATAAAAGTCAATCGCGCCGTACATTACGCCGTGGTCAGTAATTGCAACTGCGCTTTGACCTAATTCTTTTGCCCGTTCCACCAAGGGCTGGATGCGGCATGCACCGTCTAAAAGGCTGTATTCGCTGTGTACATGGAGATGGACAAAATCTGTCATTGCCTTATTCGCACCCTCTTTTCCGCAATTCCTGCGCAATTCCATTCAAGCGTTTGAGGCGGTGGTTTACACCGGAACGGGTAATCGGCTCCTGAAGCGCCTCGCCCAGCTCCCTTAAAGAAAGCTCCGGGTTTTCCACCCGCAGCCGGGCAAGCTCCTGTAATTCCCTGGGAAGGCTTTCCTCCCCTTTTACCCGCCATATCAAACGGATGTCTTCCACCTGGGACGACGACGCGGCAACGGTTTTTTCAATATTAGCCGTCTCGCAGTTGGTGATTCGGTTGACCTTATTGCGCACATCCTTATAAATTTTTACATTCATTAAATCCAGGCTGCATTTTACTGCGCCTATCATGGTAAGCAGGTCTTCGATCTGCTCGCTTTCCTTATAATACAGCAGATGTACGCCGCGCCGGACAGTATGTTTCGGCTGGGAGCCAAGGGTATGGAGCAGCAAAGATAAATCTTCACACAGCTTTAAATGTGTAACGCTTAACTCTGCGTGGTAATTTTTTTGTGGATCAGTAATATTTCCGCAAACCAGATACGCCCCGCTGATAAAAGCCGCTGTTGTATCGGGATCAAGATTTTCCATATGAATCCGAAGGTTCGTTTCCTCTGCACTGTGCCCAAAGGCAGAGAGGATACGGCTGCGGTCGTCCTGGTCGTCCACCGTTACAAGATAAATACATCCCTTTTGTTTACGGTATTGGATCGTAGTCACCCCGCTTTGCAGGCCGGCAAAGTCAAACAAATACTGGACATATAAATCTGCAACCGCCTTGTTTTCCGTTTGAAAAGAGATTGAAGATTGAGAGAAGCTTCTTCCAAACAAAGCCATGCCGTATGCCTGCGCCTTCTGCCGGGAAAGTAAATTCGGGCGGGTTTCCAATAATTCTTTTTTAACTTGTAATGCAAAAGACATTTTCCTGACTAACCTCCCAGCAAATGATTTCCCTCCATGAAAATCAGCGATGTTCTTTTCCCGCATCCCGGTGGGATGCAACCCCAAAATATCCCAGTTCCGTAATAAACTTGTGCATCCGCTCCGCAAAGGTGACAGACCGATGCTGGCCGCCAGTACAGCCAAAGGCAATCGTCACCTGGCTTTTGCCTTCCTTCTGGTAAAGCGGAAGCAAAAGGCTTACAAGTTCCTCTAACTTTTTCATTAAATCCTGCGATTCCTGGAAATTCATCACATAATCCTGGACTTCCTGGTTTAAACCAGTCAAATTCCGCAATTCAGGCACATAAAAAGGGTTTGGGAGACAGCGGACATCAAAGACTAGATCAGCATCGCTTGGAAGACCGTTTTTATATCCAAAGGAAACGCAGTTGACCACCATGCCCTGTTCTATGTCCTCTAAAAAGAGTTTCCTAATATGGTCTTTAAGCTGGGTTGGAGACAGCAAAGAGGTATCAATAACATAATCGGCCTGTTGGCGAAAGGAAGACAAAAACTTCCGTTCCTCCCGGATAGCCTGCTGGGTTGTAGCAATTTCCCCTTTAATTAACGGATGAATCCGCCTCTGCTCCTGAAAACGCTTCACAAGGACATCGTCGGAAGCATCTAAAAACAACAGGCGGACAGTTCCCTCAATATTGGGGATAGAATTGAGTTCTTCAAAAACGCCGCTGATTTTCATCCCCCGCACATCTATCACAATGGCAATTCGATTGACTGAACCGTTAGCGACCTCGACAAGTTTTTTCACCATTTGCTTTGGGAGGTTATCAACGCAGAAAAAGCCGATATCCTCTAAAATACTGGTTGCCAGGGACTTTCCCGCTCCCGACATTCCTGTTACAATTAATACTTCCATGGGGCTCTATCCCTCATTTCGTTTTTTGTCATAGGGATTGCTCAAAAGTTATTTTGAAATAATTTTTGAGCAAAAGGCAATATTCTCAAATTTAAATAGCGGCAGGAGCCAGCAGACGGAATTCCGGCTCCAAACGGAAGCCAGTCTTTTCCCACACGATTTTCTGAATCTGTGAAACCAATTCCAGAACCTCGCCGCAGGAAGCGTTTCCAAGGTTGACAATAAATCCCGCGTGTTTTTCGCTGATTTGGGCATCCCCAACCCGCATCCCTTTTAAACCGCACTGGTCAATCAGCAGGGAGGCGTAAGACCCTGCCGGGCGTTTAAAGGCGCTTCCCGCGCTGGGAAACTCCAAAGGCTGTTTTTCGCGGCGCAGTTTCAACAGTTCTTCCATTCTGGCAAGGGAAACTTCCCTATCCCCTTTTTCCAAACAGAAAACTGTTTCCGCAATCACTGCAACAGACTGCGGGTTTTGGTTCTGATACCTGCTGTACCGGTATGAAAATTCCAGGCTCTGGGCAGGGACTGTTTCCAAGAATGGTTTTCCCTCTTTTGGAATCACTGTCTGGACAACAGAAACAAGCCGCTGGGAAATTTCCCCTCCATAAGCCCCGGCGTTCATAAACACCGCGCCGCCCACAGCGCCGGGAATCCCGCAGGCAAATTCCAAACCGGTTAGGCTGTGTTCAGCCGCAAAACGGCTTAACGCTGCCAAAGAAGCTCCTGCCTGGCAGCGGACAGAGTTTTCCCCCTCCAAAGCAATAGAGGAAAATTTGGAACCTATCTGGATTACCACGCCCGGAAAACCCTCGTCCCTTGCCAAAATATTGGAACCGTTTCCCATTACCGTCCAGGGAAAGCCGCTGGCGCGGACAGCCTCTATCAAGCCAGGGATACAGCTTGTTTCCGTTGGCTGTAAAAAGAGCGCTGCTGGCCCTCCGATTCGGAAACTGGTATGCTGGGAAAGGGGTTCCTGCTCCAAAAAAGGGCATCCTGTTTCTTTGCAGTAACGAATCAAATTTTCCATAGGGGTTCCCGGCATAAGAGGGCCTCCTTTAAGAATATTCTCAAGTAATTTTGTAAAATCCGATTTGCGTGTCCAGCGAAAGGGGCTTTTCTGGACTGGACACACAGGGCACGGAATCCTCCTAACCCTGGTACAGCCGGTAAAGGCTGGCTGCCCCGATAATCCCGGCATCGTTGCCAAGGGTAGCAGCAGCAAGCTTTGTATTTTCCTCCGGCGTTTTGCAATAAGCGTCACGGTTCAAAATTTCACGTAGCGGGGCGAGAAGGGTTTCTCCTTCCTTACAAATCCCGCCGCCAATTAACAAGATTTCCGGCTGGAGCAGGTTCACATAATTGGTCACGGCATACCCTAAATAATTGATAAACTGTTTTACGACTTCAGTTGCTGGAGCATCTCCGGCACGCATCCCGTCAAAAGCGGTCTTCCCGTTTACCTGTTCCAAATCGCCGCCGCATATCCCCCACATAGCGCTTTCCGGGAATTCCTCCATTTTGCGCTTTGTCTGGCGGATCAGCGCGGTTGCAGAACAATAGGCCTCAATACAGCCCCTTCTCCCGCAGGTACACAGCTCGCCGCCGTACACCATGCCGGTATGGCCCAATTCGCCGCCGCAATAGCTGCATCCGGTCAAAACTTTGCCGTCAATGATTACGCCGCCGCCTACGCCGGTTCCCAATGTGATCATAACAGAATTGCGGAACCCTTTTGACGCGCCCGCCATAGCTTCGCCATAAGCGGCAGCGTTTGCGTCGTTCTCCACAAATACAGGCTTATGGAGCCGATCCTGTAAGAGCTGCCTTAATGGCGTTTGGAAGAAATGGAGGTTATTGGCATATTTCACCACGCCCTTGAAGGGGTCAACTGATCCAGGGGAACCAATCCCGATGGTTCCCACCTGGTCTATGGAAACAGCCGCTTTTTCTAATGCCAGCCGGGCAGCCTCCGCCATACGGTCTGCAATGGTTTCCGGGGCAGCCATGCCGTCTTTGGTTTCCGCCTCTGTGGGTATGCTTGCTTTTCCTACGATATGGAATTCCGCATCTACCACCCCGACGGCAATATTAGTACCTCCAAGGTCAATTCCAAGCTGGTATGTTTCTGTCATAGCTGATGATCCTCCTTTTTCTATACATATGCTGTCCTTTTGCATATCTATGCTTTGGTTACATGGCTTTACATTCACCTGAAGCGGGAGGGAACGGTTCGCGAATGTAGAATTCGCTGGGTCAAAAAGCCCTCTTATCCCCCCTTGTAATGTTTTACAAAGTCTATGCCTGTTCTCCCACTAAGAGCCTGTTTAGGATCTCAACGTATGCGGATTACAAGGATTTTTAACGCAGTCTGGGCGGAAAATCCGCCGCTAAGACGTG
>CAOJXI010000098.1 GCA_948465665.1 uncultured Clostridia bacterium
CAAAAAATCCGCTCGCTAATCCGCACACGTTGAGATCCTAAACAGGCTCTAAGAGGCACTAACTAACCGCTTCGTCAGTATTTTAATAAAAAGCCCGCTGGAATTGCTCAGAGGGTGGGATAAGATTGGGATTGGTACTAGCTTAGGGCGGGCGGCCCATTATGGCGGGCTTCTTCCGCTTCGTCCAACGTCGCAACGTTGGACAAAACCTCCAAGTTTTCTCTTTCAGCCATCCAGCAAACCAACGGTTTGCCATGATAGCGTACCTAATGCCAGATACCATAAAATCCCCCATTGAGCCAACACCATTTTAAACCAACATAAAGGGCTGTATGCAGAGGGACGCATACAGCCTTTTATTTTATCCGCCTATTTGTTTCAATCCACTTGTGGTAGTTAGGAGCAGGGGATACCACTTTCGCTCTGCTCGCTAAGACGTGTGTGGGGAAATTCTAAACAAGCTCTAAGAGGAAAGGGAATCCTTGCTGTTAATTGTTGTAAAAAAACCAGACAAAAAGCAATAAATAAATAACTGGCTGATGGACAATGTAAACCATAATTGTATGCCTGCCTAAAGCCGCCAGGGGCGGAATATGGGTCTGATAAACAAAAGCCGGCATCTTACCGCTTTTCCAAACTCTCCCCCAGAACACGCCAGCCAGGAACAGAAAAAACCAGGGAAGCAATGGGTAATAATCGGAAGAAAAAAAACTGGCGTTATGGAATCCCAGAGGAAATAAAACATTGCTTTGGAACAGGAAAGACGGCAGTTCCAAAGCCAGGCTGCCAATTCCAATTTTCCCGGAGGAAACGGAAGAAGTACATATAAATAGGAAAAGGGAGCCAGACAGCCCTGCCCAAAAGGGAATTTTCCCTAAAATACTTTTCAAAAGGGCTGCCAGCATCATAGACACACCAAGAAAATGAAGCACACCAAACACAATCAGCTGCTCCGGCATAATAAAGGCTGTGGCAAAGGTCATAACCATAGCTATACCAAAAACAACAGCCCCCCGCTTTAAATTGCTGCGGGAATAAGAGCAGGCAATCCCGGAAATTAAAATAAAACTATATCCAATAAACCTTTGAAGCAGAAAATAAAACAAAGAGGAAAACAGGGGAATCGGCACTCCAAACATAGCATACAAATCATAGCAGGCATGATAAACCAGCATACATAAAAGGGCAATGCCACGCCATTCATCCAGAAAGCCCGCCCTGGATGCTGCCGGCTGGCCTGGAACCATTTTCATAGGGTTTCCACCTCCCAGATCGGCGCAGGGGCTTAATAGCCTGTAGGAATAATCGGTTTCAGAAGCTCCAGAACTTGGTCTGAATCCGCAATCATAATAAGGACTACATAATTCCCAATCTCTGTTACTTCCGCATTTTGGGCGATTGTTAAGGCATCATAAACGTCATATTGTTCAAATTCCTCAATACGGCGTAACCGCAGATCCTCTAATTCCCCTTTCACCTCATATATAGCGTCAGAAGCGGGCTTGATCACATATAAATCCGCCAGCCCAAAGGAACCGCTGGAATATCGGATATAGTAATCGTCTATGTTGGAAGGGGACAATTTTAATACTTCCTCAATTTCATCTTCAGAAGGCGTTTCCACACTGTCCTTCAGAAGATCAGGCACATTGGAATATATTTCCTCTAAAACCTTATCCATTACAGAGGGATCAATATAATATTCTTCAGAAAGATCTGTTTCCTGGGACGCCATACTGCTTTCTGATTCTCCTGTTTCTGTCCGGCCGCTACATCCAAGAAGCGGACAGAACATTAAAACCGCCACTATTATAGCAAATATTTCCACTTTCCTTTTTTTATAATACATAGCTTACCTCAATTTCCGTTGTTATGTGTGAAAGTTAGAGCTAAAGATTCCTACCCTTAAAATTATAGCGAAATTTCCTAAACTGTCAAGAAAGCTGTTTCACTTTCTGGGAAAAATGCAGCTACCCTATTATAAGGGTACAGCTTCAGACCTATCTTATTAAAATTTATTAAAGGACTTGCAAGGTATTCAATATTGTAGTAAATTATTATGTATGAGAATGAAATAGTGAAAAAACAGCATGCTACTACTAAATTTTTTAGGAAGGCGAATAGGAGGGGAAGGAGTATGCATCGCCAGGATGAGGACAATTATTTAATCGGACAGATTATTTACTTAATGAACTATCTTCAGGAAAACCATTTAGATATTGAACAGTTTATGGACTGTGACAATCAGGGGAATCCTCCTTCTTTTCTAGAATTGCAGGATTTCCAGTCCGCTTATAAGATTGTAAAGTTTATGGATGAAATGCCAGGGGGATTTTTAATCTATTATGCGGAAGGGCCAGGGCAGATCGTTTATGCAAACCGTGCGCTTCTGCGGATCTTTCAATGTAAAACAATGGCAGAATTTCGGGAATTTACCGGAAATTCTTTTTGGGGGATGGTACATCCAGAGGATTGTGAGGCGGTAAGGCAGAGTATTCGTTCTCAGATTTCCATAAGCCAGTATGATTTGGACTATGTAGAATACCGGATTATCCGAAAAGATGGTACTGTCCGTTGGATGGAAGATTATGGGCATTTTATACGCAATGGTTTATTTAAAGATATTTTTTATGTATTTATTGGGGATGCAACGGAAAAACATATTCGACAATTAGCGGAAAGAGAAAATCTAATTAAAGAGTATAACAAAGAACGGGATTCTATCAATCAGGAATACCTGCGCCGTCTAGAAGTAATTGAAGGACTGAGCGTAAACTACGAGTCGATTTTTTATGTAAATTTGGACGACGATCAAATGCTCCCTTATCGTTTAAGCCGCCGTAGCGAATCCTTTTTTAACCAAAGGTCGGAAACCGGTGGTTTTATGCAGTTTTTGACTGAATATGTAACTGATTGGGTATTTCCAGAGGACCGGGAAATATTCCGCAGGGCAGCAGAGCCGGACTATATTCGGGAAAAACTTGCGGAATACAAGACCTACTATGTCAACTACCGGGTATTAGACAATGGGGAAGTACAATACCTTCAGCTCCGAGTAGTAAACGTGGGGAGACAAAACCAGGCTTCACAGATTGTTATGGGCTGCCGGAGGGTGGATGAGGAACTGCAAAAGGAGATGGAGCAAAAGCAGCTCCTTGCAGAAGCTCTGGACAATGCTACGCAGGCTATCCGCGTAAAGGATACATTTCTTTCCAATATGTCCCATGATATGAGAACGCCTCTTAATGCTATCTTTGGATTTACTACCCTTGCAAAGCAAAACTGCCAGAACCCCGAAACGGTTAAAAAATATTTGGAACGGATTGATACTTCCAGTAAGCAGTTATTGGAATTGATTAATAAGGTTTTGGAACTGTCCCAGTCAGAGTCGGGCCAAACCCATTCGATAGAAATTCAATACGACCTTTGCAGAACTGTCCAAGAGGTTTATGATTTTCTCCTGCCCCAAACGCTTGACAAAGGAATCCATTTTACCCTTGACTGCAACCATGTCACACATCAGGTTATTTATGGGGATCAGGAAAAGTTAAAACATCTGGTTTTATACTTAGCTAATAATGCCGTTACATATACAAAAACCGGCGGGTGGGTCGGTATTTCTGTTATTGAGCAGGAAGAACTTCCTAATCAGTTTGCCGTCTATCAGCTTGTAGTTGAAGATACTGGCATTGGTATTAGCGAGGATTTTCTAACACGCATTTTTGAACCATTTGCAAGGGAGAAAAATACAACCCTCAGCGGCATCCACGGTATTGGCTTAGGGCTGACCATCGCCAAAAACATTGTGAATATGATGGGCGGTACGATTGACGTGAAAAGCAGGGTCAATGAGGGAAGCACCTTTACAATTACCCTCCGTTTCCGTATTCAGCCCCCTTCTTCTCCCGCTCCTGCCGGCGAACCGGAACAGGACGGCCCCCCTAAAACCCATAGGATCCTTTTAGTTGAGGATAATGAAATTAACCTGGAAATTGAGACGGAAATTTTACAGGATTTAGGCTTTGAGATTGACTCGGCTGTTAATGGAAAAATTGCAGTCGATAAGCTCCGCCAGGCAAGCCCCGGAGAATTCGATCTCGTTCTTATGGACATCCAGATGCCGGTTATGGACGGCTGGCAGGCTGCGGAGGAAATACGCAGGCTGGATAACCCTAAGATTTCCTGTATTCCTATTATTGCCCTGTCTGCAAACGTTTTTGAAAGCGATATCAGGAAATCTATTGAAAGCGGCATGAATGCCCATATCCCAAAGCCCCTTGATGTTGGGCTGCTGATGGAGACAATTGAGAAGATTACGAAAACCATATAGTATGCTTTTCGTTTTAGGGGTGTTATGATGGCTACAAGCAAGTAACTGCCATGTTTATTAAGCGCTAGCGGGCTGGGTCCAAAGAGCTGTTCAATCTTGCAACCCGAAAGGGCCCTTTTTTAGGAAAGGTCCCTTTCCTTAAGCGCTTACCTTAGACTGCGCCCGCAAATCAGCCTTTCCTTTAAATTCTTATTTCAACCCTCTTGCAATTTCCAGAAAATGATGGTATGATATCACTGATAAAGGCTATGACAGAGCAAGTATTCGTTTTGCAAACGTTACAGCGATCCGGGGACGATGGAAGCCCGGTACAAGTAGCAGACGATGAAAATCCCTCTGGAGCCGCAGGCTGAACGGAACCCTTCCCAGTAAACCCTGCCGGATTCCCCCGTTAAAGGGAACGCATATATTAGTATGTTGTAAAAGGTGGTACAGCGGAGCTTCCGTCCTGTTTACAGGATAGGGAGCATTTTTTTATTATTGTAATGAGGTGAAAGCTGATGTATGAAAAAGTCTCCCCGGAGCTGAACTTCAAGCAGCGTGAAAAGGAAGTTCTGTCCTTCTGGCAAAAAAACGGCATTTTCCAAAAGAGTATGACCCAGCGTGCAGGAGGTCCAACCTATACCTTCTATGACGGACCGCCAACTGCAAACGGGAAACCCCATATCGGCCATGTCCTGACCCGCGCCATTAAGGATATGATCCCCCGTTACCGCGCTATGAAAGGCTGTATGGTTCCCCGTAAAGCCGGATGGGATACCCACGGACTCCCTGTAGAGCTGGAAGTAGAAAAGCAGCTTGGCCTGGACGGAAAAGATCAGATTGAAGCCTATGGTTTGGAACCTTTTATTAAAAAGTGCCGGGAAAGCGTCTGGACTTATAAAGGGATGTGGGAAGATTTTTCTGGAACAGTAGGCTTTTGGGCAGATATGGACAAGCCTTATGTCACTTATGAAAATGATTATATTGAATCCGAATGGTGGGCGCTGAAACAGATTTGGGATAAGGGCCTTTTATATAAGGGCTTTAAAATAGTCCCCTACTGCCCCCGTTGCGGAACCCCCCTTTCCAGCCATGAAGTCGCCCAGGGCTATAAAGATGTAAAGGAACGTTCTGCTATTGCCCGATTCAAGGCAAAAGGTGAAGATGCGTATTATTTGGCTTGGACAACAACTCCCTGGACGCTTCCCTCTAACGTGGCTCTCTGTGTCAACCCCAAAGAAAGCTATGTCAAAGTAAAATGTGATGAATACACCTATTATCTGGCTGAAGCCCTGGCAGATACGGTTCTGGGTGAGGGCAGCTATACCGTTTTGGAGCGGTTTACTGGGAAAGACCTGGAGTACCGGGAGTATGAGCCGCTGTTCCCCTTTGTCAGCCCCAAGGAAAAATGCTGGTATGTTACCTGCGCTTCTTATGTCACCCTGACAGATGGTACTGGCATCGTCCATATTGCCCCTGCCTTTGGTGAAGATGACTCCAATGTAGGCAGGGAATACGGTCTGCCATTTGTCCAGCTTGTGGACTCCAAAGGAGAGATGACAAAGGAAACTGACTGGGCTGGGATGTTCTGCAAGGATGCGGATAAGGAGATTTTAAAGGCCCTGAAAGAAAAGCAGCTTCTTTTCTCTGCTCCGGTATTTGAACACAGCTACCCCCATTGCTGGCGGTGCAATACTCCTTTAATTTACTATGCCCGTGATTCCTGGTTCATCAAAATGACTGCCGTCAAAGATGACCTTATCCGCAATAACAATACTGTCAACTGGATTCCTGAAAGCATCGGCAAAGGACGCTTTGGGGATTGGCTGGAAAATATTCAGGATTGGGGCATCAGCCGCAACCGCTATTGGGGTACTCCCCTCAATATCTGGGAGTGTGAGTGCGGTCACCGCCATTCTGTTGGCAGCATTGCAGAATTAAAGGAAATGTCCCCCAACTGCCCCGGTGAAATTGAACTCCACCGCCCCTATATCGACGCTGTAACCATTACCTGCCCTAAATGCGGCAAACAGATGAAACGCGTCCCTGAAGTTATTGACTGCTGGTTCGATTCCGGCGCCATGCCTTTTGCGCAGCACCACTACCCCTTTGAAAACAAGGAACTTTTTGAACAGCAGTTCCCTGCTGACTTTATTTCTGAAGCAGTTGACCAAACCCGCGGATGGTTTTATTCCCTGATGGCTATTTCCACCTTGATCTTTAATAAATCCCCCTATAAAAATGTCATTGTTTTGGGGCTCGTCCTGGATGAGAACGGCCAGAAAATGTCCAAATCCAAGGGCAATGCTGTTGATCCCTTTGAAGCATTGGAAACGCTTGGGGCTGACGCGATCCGCTGGTATTTCTATACCAATTCTGCCCCCTGGCTCCCTAACCGGTTCCACCCCAAGGCTGTTATTGAAGGACAGCGGAAATTTATGGGTACCCTGTGGAACACCTATGCGTTCTTTGTCCTCTATGCCAATATTGATGAATTTGACGCTTCTAAATATTCGCTGGACAAGAACTCTATGACAGTTATGGATCGCTGGATTATGTCCAAGCTTAATTCCATGGTTCGCGCTGTAGATAACCATTTGGGCAATTACCGTATTCCAGAGGCTGGCCGCGCCCTTCAGGAGTTTGTGGATGATTTAAGCAACTGGTATCTGCGCCGCAGCCGCCAAAGATATTGGGTGAAGGATATGACCCAGGACAAGATTAACGCTTATATGACTTTGTATACTGCCCTGGTAACAACTGTTAAAGCCGCCGCCCCCATGGTTCCTTTCCTTTCTGAAAGCATTTATAGGAATCTGGTTTGCAGCTTAGATTCTTCTGCACCGGAAAGCGTCCATCTCTGCGATTTCCCCGAAGTCCAGGAGCAATGGATTGACCAGAAACTGGAACAGGATATGGACGAAGTGCTTAAAATTGTAGTTCTTGGTCGTGCTGCCCGAAACGGGGCAAACCGTAAAAACCGCCAGCCTTTGGCAGCTATGTATGTCAAGGCAAATCCTCTGGAACCATTTTACCAGGAAGTTATCCGCGATGAGCTTAATTTAAAGCAGGTAGTTTTCCAGGAGGATTTATCTGAATTTACCTCATATTCCTTTAAGCCGCAGTTAAAAACATTAGGGCCCAGGTTTGGCAAAAAATTAGGTGAAATCCGTAATCTTTTAACAAACCTTAATGGCAGTGCCGCCAAAAAGGAACTGGACGCCACCGGAGCTTTGAAGCTGTCCCTTGCCGATGGGGAAGAAATCACCCTTGCGCCAGAGGATTTGCTGATTGAAATGACCAAATCCGAACGGTTCTTCTCAGTAGAGGATGGGGATTTAACTGTTGCTGTTGATACCTTGTTGACAGAGGATTTAATTGAGGAGGGCTTTGTCCGCGAAGTTATTAGCAAGGTACAGACCATGCGTAAGGATTCCGGCTTTGAAGTTCTGGATCATATCCGGTTATGGGTATGGGGCAGCAAGGAAGTTGAAGAAGCTGTCCGTAAAAACGTCTTAACCATCCAGGGGGAGACCTTGGCTGACGAAGTTCACCTGGAACCAAATGAAAACAGCAAAAAGGATTGGGACATTAACGGCAAAGCATCATCTATTGCTGTAGAAAAAGTATAATACAGATAACCTATGGGAAACAGAAAGCAGGGGCGGCGCAAAAACGCGGCCCCTGCTTTTATATTTGGCATAAAATACTCTTATTTCAAAAAATATTGCCCCATGTCGAATTTTGTGATATGATATACGTGAGGTTTCGCTTGAAAGCGGTTCCTCGCGGCGCTGCCATAAGCGGTAGGCGGTTGGCTCCCGGCAGGGAGCTGCTTTTCAAAGCATTTCTTTGCGGCTCCCTTACATATGAAAGGGGGGCTGCCCTATGACGACAAGCGAAGTCTTTGATCTTCTTCTTGTAATCATCGGCATTTGTAATCTGTTTTTACAAATTATTCAGATTATAAATAAGAAATAATCGCCGGCACCCTAGAAAAGTACGGCGATTTATTTCTAAGTAACTTTTAGCTGGGGGCCAACCGTCTACTGGCAGCGCCCTTTTATGTTTATATTATATCCTTCCATTCTCCCTTTGTCAACCTTCTCCTTGTTCTTTTTTAAAAAGAATGTTGTCTTATGTCGAATTTTATGGTATGATATACGTGAAGTTTTCGCTGGAAAGCGTTTCCTCACGGCGCTGCCATAAGCGGTAGGCGGTTGGCTCCCGGCAGGGAGCTGCTTTTCAAAGCATTTCTTTGCGGCTCCCTTACATATGAAAGGGGGGCTGCCCTATGACGACAAGCGAAGTCTTTGATCTTCTTCTTGTAATCATCGGCATTTGTAATCTGTTTTTACAAATTATTCAGATTATAAATAAGAAATAATCGCCGGCACCCTAGAAAAGTACGGCGATTTATTTCTAAGTAACTTTTAGCTGGGGGCCAACCGTCTACTGGCAGCGCCCTTTTATATTTTTATTATACCCTTCCATTCTCCCTTTGTCAACCTTCCCTTTGTTCTTTTTTAAAAAGAATGTTGTCTTATGTCGAATTTTATGATATGATATACATGAGGTTTCGCTGGAAAGCGGTTCCTCGCGGCGCTGCCATAAAC
>CAOJXI010000099.1 GCA_948465665.1 uncultured Clostridia bacterium
TTGATGAACCGGGTGAACAGGGAAACCTTGTTGTCTTCATTGAGGCTTTCCCAAACAGCGTCGGTAAACCCGTCCAAAGTCCCGTCAATCTCCACCTGCTCCGGCTCCCCTTCAAAGGAGGGGACGGGGTTCCCGTCGCAGCGGTAGGTGTGGATAAAATGCCCTTGTCCTGCAATGGGGTCGGTATATTCAAAGAAGTACCGCCGGACGCTGGAAGGGTTCCCATCCGCGCTTTTCAGGATAGACAGCTTATAATTACCATTCTCTATGATGCCAGAGACACGGGGGGTATAGATAGGAGGGTCTGGCTCAAAGGTGCGGGTTCGGAGGGCTTCTTCAAAGGTTTTACCTTGGGACATAAAGTCATAGATGGTGTCGGTCTGGTCGCCGTTGGTGACGATCTGCACGCCGTTCAGGACACGGACAGGGGCGTAAATCACAAGGGAAGGGTCGGAGAGCTTGGCGGGATCGTGGGCTTGGGTGCGCAGGCCGTCGCCGTCAGCAACAAAGATCCGGTTACGGCTGTTGATGCTCCGCCCCATGATGAAATAGGCGATAACCATGTGTTTGCCGTCCCTGTGTTTACCCAGAACAATGCTGCGTCCAGGGTAGGTGTTTTGCTGTAAAAGTTTGGTAAGCTCGTAAGTCATAAATAAACTCCTTTTGATAGAATTTTTATTTGGCGCATAACTAAAAATATTGAGCTGTTATGCAGTAATTTTTATTCCAAAAATGAGAATAAAATTCTAATCTGCGGCGCTAACAGACCAATCAGAGGGTATACAATGCCCACTCCGCATAAAAGTAACGCCCAACGGTTATCATGCTTTTGCATGATTGGGACATAAAATAATTTAGGGTTTTTCGGAGAATAATATAAATCCACCTGTTTTCCTTTGCTTACATAGCAATGGCTGAATCCGCTTGGAGATTTGACATGGTACTTTTCTTCTCCAACTTGGAATTCATATGAGGGAAAGTAAATCCTTTTGTTTCCTTCCCCTATCTCTAACCTGCAATCTACAGAAACAACACTTGCTGTGGTTAAAACAGTGGCATATCTATGGCAAAAAAATTAGAGGAATTACTGTAAATGCTACATCTGCAATACGTTCTTCCATTCCCCGTTCAGGCTGGTATACTATAATCCCGGCAAAAGCCAAACACAGCAGCGGCCAGAAAATCGCAAAAAAGCGCCAGCGCTTCAGTGCAAAATCTTGTGAGGCTCCTTCCCCCTTCATTTTCAAAACGCCTCCAAACTCCAGATTTGTTGTTACGACCATTATATCACAGCCTATGTACCCTGTCCATATTTTGATGTAACGTCTGATCTGTCCAAACAAGAAAAAAGCTGTCCAATGATAGTGAACAGCTTCTTTTGCATGAAAATAAAGTCCTATTTACAGAGATTGCAGTCGTCCCTTTCTAAGTTATTTGAAAAGTATGCCAAACACATCGTTTTCCATATCAGCTATATTATAAATATCATCAAGTACATTGAAAGTTTCTTCAAGGTTCCGTTTTGCCGTTGACCAGCCGCCGCCGTCTGTAATCCATACAAATTTAAATCCCGAAACGGTTTTAGCTTCTTCTGCAATCATTTTATAGCTTCTTGCCGTCTCATTCAGTTTGGAACCGCCGCTTGTATAGAAATTCGTTTCAATAACATACACACACGTCGGAGTTTTTATAACAAAATCCCATCGTTTTGTTGATGTCCCCTCAGCCGAAATGGCGGAAAGGTTTATGTGCCACTTGTTTTCGATTTCAGTCAAATACATTTCCTTGTAGTATTCAACTCCGGCTTTCTTCAAATAGCTTTCCACCAAATCTTCCATTTGATGTCCGCTAAATAGACAGGTTTTTGTGTTGGATGCTTTCCAAACCGTTTTTCGGTAGAGGGTGTTAATGCACCTGTCCATACATCTTTCATTTGCTTTCCACCATTAAGGTCTTTCATTAACTCATAGTTGAAATAATGCCTTGCGCTTTTGTCTGTCTTTTGCGCCCACAGTATCGTTTCGGTACTGTGGGTAAAACAACGGCAAGCTAAGTTCGGCGGCGGGTTTGTTTTCTGCCACGTTATATTGTTAATTATCTTAAAGCCCTCCTGTTCAAGAGCCAGCCCGACAGAATAGATATTGTGTAGGGTTCCACTGATCCATATTGTGCCATTCGGCTTTAGTATGCGGTGACACATTTTGATCCATCGCCTGTTAAAATCATGCTTTTCCTCTACACTTTCAATTTTATCCCAATCGCCCTTGTTCACAGAAACAGCTTTCCCCGCACTGCAGGTAATCCCATCATTAGAAAGAAAATAGGGTGGATCGGCAAATATCATATCAACCTTTTCAGAAAGCATTTTTTCCAATGCTTCAAAAGTATCTGAAAGGTATAACGCCGCGCTGCTGTCACAATAACAGGGCTTTAATCCCTCAAAGAATTTCCCCATATCAATAATTTGTTATAAGGACTTCCTTTCCAGTCCTTTTGTCAGAATTCCTGTTAATCATACGTTTTACACCAAATGATTGTATACGATATCCCTCATATAACGATCTTACTAAAGGAACGTCGTTATTTGACAACATAACTTTTGCACCAATGCTGTCTAAATTCCTGAACAATGCAGCCAATCTTTCATGATCTGCAAGAGTGAAACCATCCATATGTATAATCAGTAAAGGATGCAGTAATACTTTCAGGAACATAGGGGCTGTCAAAATATACAAAGTCCCCCAATGATACACCATCACAGGCCCTTTCAAAGTCAAGACAGGTTATTGTAATATCGGCGCTTTGCAGATATTCAGAAATAGCCCTAATATTGCTTTCATCTATAGATTTCCCGTTTATTTTGTTATTATATGGAACATTAAACAACCCTTTGCCGTTTACACGGTATAAGCCATTAAAACAGTGCTTGTTAATCCATATCATAAGCGCGGCACATTCCGCATCAAAATAGCAGCCTGCAATTTTGCTATTATACCGTTCACGGACAGTATAATATAATTCTTTTGTACAGGGCACAGCGTCCATCTCATTGACCTTTTCAATAACGCTTTCAACAGCAACCTTTAATTGTACATAAAGGTTGACAAGCTGTTCATTTATATCATTAACAAACGCATGAGCGGGAGTAATTCCAAAGAGGACTGCGGCGCTGCCGATAAATGGTTCATAATAGTTATTATATTCAGCGGGCATATTATCCACAATCTGTTCTAGTAATTGCCTTTTGCCCCCTGCCCATTTAAGAACCGGAGAGATTTTCCTTTCAACCATTGCAGGCACTCCTTATAAGGACTGTTCATAAGCTTTTTGCTCATGCGTTTGTTGTGAAACAGAATATAGTTTATGGTTCAGGCAGCAAAATTATTTGGACATTTTCCCAATCGCTTCCCATAACCCATTTAAATAGCAGGCCCCCAAAGCCCTGTCATATAATCCATAACCTGGACGGCCGGATTCCCCCCAAATCATACGGCCATGATCTGGGCGGATATAAGTATCTGGGCAGGTATCATAAACAGCCTTCATGATCTCAAATAAATCCAAATCCCCAGTAGAAGATAAATGAGCAGCTTCCCTGAATTTATGGAACCCTAAATATTTCACATTCCGCACATGGAGGCACCCAATTCGGTTCATCCTGCCAAAATGACGGATAATTTCAGGAATGTTATTATCAGGATTTGATCCCAAAGAGCCAGTGCAAAGGCAAACAGTATTGCAGGGGGAATCATGGAGCCTGACAATTTTATCAAAGTCTTCTTGCGAATGGGCAATACGGGGAAGATTAAAAATAGGCCAGGCGGGATCGTCTGGATGGCACGCCATAACAATGCCACATTCTTCGCAGGTGGGTATAATGCCATCTAGGAAGTATTTATAATTTTCACGCAGATCGTCGGGGGAAATAGACTTATACCGCTCCAGGGTGGTTTCGAGTTCCGCCAAACGTTCCGGTTCCCAGCCAGGGAGGGAAAAGCCGTTGCAGTTTTCAATGGTATTCTTGACAATGTCCAAAGGGGTCATATCCCCCAGTTCCGCCTCGTCAAAATACAAGCTGTTGGAACCATCTTCGGGGATAAGACGTGCAAGATCTGTTCTCAGCCAATCGAATACAGGCATAAAGTTATAGACAATTACTTTTACACCGTATTTAGCAAGATTACGGATGGTGATACAATAATTTTCAATATACTTGTCCCGGGTGGGAAGCCCCATTTTGATATCCTCGTGTACGTTGACCGATTCAATTACCTCGCACTCCAAGCCAGCGGCATGAACTTCGTCAATATAAGAACGGATTTCTTCTTCTGTCCATACTTCGCCTGCTGCCTTATAGTCCAGGAAACCCATAAGTCCGCTCATACCGGGAATCTGTTTGATTTGGCTCAGGGAAACACTGTCGCTGTTGGAACCGTACCAACGAAATGTCATTTTCATCTTCTTTTAACCTCCATATCCGCCCTGGATTTTTAAAGGCGGCTTTATCATATTAAGATTAGTATAGCATAATCTATTAGATGCGTCTACCTTTTCATCGCTTATTTTAGAGGAGTTTTTTTAGAGGAGAATAGAAAGACCGGAAACCGCTGAAAACAGTTTCCGGTCTTTTACATTATTTAGAGTTATTCTTTATTGGAGATATCAACGTCAAAATATTTTGTAGAAATCTGTCCCAAATCCCCAGATTCCCTAAGCTCCACAATCGCCTTATTGAGAGCTTCTAAAAAGGCTTCACTATCCTTTCCCTTACGAACGGGAATAACAACCCCGGAAGCATCTTCTGCCAGCGCTACAATTTTCAGATTTGCATCTGGATGTACTTTCATATAATCGTAAAAGGACAGCTCAGCGTTCAGGGTTGCATCAACCCGCCCTGCAAGCACTAATTCCATAGTCTGATCTAGCGCGTCAACGCCTATCGCCGTTGCCCCATAGCTTTCTGCAAGGGCGGCATAGGTGCTTGATATTGTGTTAGCTGTCTGTTTGTCCTTCAAATCCTCAAAGGAATGGATCGAATCATTATCCCCGCGGACAATAATGGCAGTGTGTATGTAAGCATACGGTTCGGAAAATTCATATTTTTCCGCACGTTCTTCGGTAATTTCAACCCCATTACAGACAATATCATAACGCTTTGAATCCAAACCAGCAAGAAGCCCATCCCAGTCCCCTTCGACAAAGGAAGCCTTTACCCCCAGCTTTTCCGCCAGTTTCTGGGAAACTTCCACGTCAAAGCCTACCAGGGTGTCATTTTCATCATGGTAAGTCCAGGGGGCCCATGTCCCTTCCATGGCGACAACCATCTCGCCTTTTTCCTTGATCCGCTTAAGCTGGTCATCCCCACCCTGGGAGCATCCCGCCAAACACAGGGCCCCTGCTGTGCAGGCGGCGGCTAATATTGCTACAAAACGTTTTTTAATCATAACTGAAAAACTCCTTACTTTATTTTCTTATAGAAAGCGGTTCTGCCCCAGCGCCATTTTCAGGTTTATCCCCGATAATGGTTCGCAGGAATACCTTTGTCCGTTCTTCCCTAGGGCTGTTAAAAAAGTCCCTTGATGACGCTGCCTCTATTATAGAGCCGTCCTCCATAAAGATAACTTTAGAAGAAACATTTCTGGCGAAATTAATTTCATGTGTTACGACCAGCATTGTCATACCCTCGTCGGCAAGCTGGCGCATGACGGCAAGCACCTCTCCGATTAATTCCGGGTCCAGGGCAGAAGTCGGTTCGTCAAAAAAGATAATTTCCGGGCTGGCAGCAATAGCCCTTGCAATCGCGACGCGCTGCTGCTGGCCGCCGGAAAGCTGGTGGGGATAATAGCTGCACCGGTCAGAAAGCCCTACTTTTTCCAAAGCCTGCCGCCCGATTTCCTCCGCCTGTCTTTTGGGGATTTTCCGGGCAACAATCAAACCTTCGGTTACATTCTGGAGGGCTGTTTTGTTGCGGAACAGGTTGTAATTTTGAAAGACAAAGGCAGTCTTTTTACGTATTTTCAAGATTTCCTGTTTGGAGACATGGCCGAACTGGTAGGTTTCCCCGTCAAAGGCCATTGTCCCGCTATCCGCCTGTTCCAAAAAGTTGATGCAGCGAAGGAGTGTGGTTTTTCCTGAACCGCTCGGCCCTAAAATGGCTACTACGTCCCCCTTTTGTACATCAATATCAACGCCTTTCAATACCTGCATCCCATCAAAGGACTTTTGGATGTTTCTGACTTCAAGCATAAGTTATCCTTTCTGATATCCATAGGAATTAAGTTTCTTCTCTCCGATACTCTGTAATTTCGTCAGTATGGTAGAAAACATCAGATAAATCAAGCCAGCTTCTATGTAAAGGGCAAGCGGCTCATAAGTTCTGGCAACAATTTTCTGGGCAGACATGAGCATTTCCATCACAGTAATACTGGATGCAAGCGAAGTTTCCTTCATCAGCCCAATTAGGGAATTTGACAGGGGAGGGAAGGCAGTTCGGAAAGCCTGGGGCAGTACAATTCTCAGCATAATCTGCG
Organism: uncultured Clostridia bacterium; assembly: GCA_948465665.1. Classification (GTDB taxonomy): domain Bacteria; phylum Bacillota; class Clostridia; order Oscillospirales; family Ruminococcaceae; genus UBA1405. The sequence goes on from CAOJXI010000099.1 coordinate 6,531, forward strand.
TCCAAGACATTCCCACACAATACCCGGCTTCTATCTGTCCCTTTGGAACAGACTCAAGGGCAGCACGCATGGTTTCCGCTCCATATGCGCCTTCATTAATCGAAAAGACCAGCACGGCGGACGGAAAAGCCGGCAGGACAATCCCCAAACTTGGCAGGCCGTAAAAAATAATAAACAACTGAACCAATACCGGCGTTCCGCGTATCACCCAGATATAAAACCGGGCTAAAGGTTTCAATACTTTGATATCGGCGAACTGGATCAATGCTGTAATAACCGCGATGATTAACGCAAAGAAAAAAGACAATGCCGTTAAAGGAATGGTCATTGTCAGGCCCGGCAGCAAGATTTTCCAAAAAGAATCCGTTAGGATATGGATTAATCTTTCGCTTATCATATTTCAGGTATTCCCTTCCTTAAAGTTTTTTACTCACCGCCTTTAAAGGTCGGTTTTTTCCGTTGGAGATGTATCGCCCTCTTTCCGCTGTTCAGTACTGCTATAGTATACCAAATTTGGATACAAAAAGCAAATACTTCTCCCTTATATTTTTCCATGCGTTCCAGGTATGGCCTTTTTAATGCTTATGCAATGCAAAAACAGGATATCGCATCTGACAGCGACACCCTGTTTTTATCTTTACCCTTTAAGATTCAACTTATTTCAGTTCAACCTTAGCGCCGGCATCTTCCAGCTTCTTCTTAATATCCTCAGCATCAGCCTTGGAAATCTTCTCCTTGATGGGCTTGGGAGCGCCGTCAACCAGGGCTTTCGCTTCTTTCAGGCCCAGGCCGGTAATATCCTTAACCAGCTTGATAACGCCCATTTTGCTTGCGCCAGCTTCAGCCAGGATAACGTCGAATTCGCTCTTTTCTTCTTCAGCAGGGCCAGCAGTAGCAGGGCCGCCTGCCATTACCACAGGAGCAGCGGCAGAAACGCCAAATTCTTCCTCAATCGCCTTAACGAGTTCGTTAAGTTCCAGAACAGTAAGGGTCTTAATTTCTTCTACAAATTTTAAAATCTTCTCAGAAGCCATTTTAAATTACCTCCTACAATCATTTTTGTATTTTCTGTCTTTATAAGATAAACAATATCCTCTTTAGACAGATATTAAATATTTCGCCGGATATGAGGGTTATTCTGCAGTAGGTTCCGCAGCTTCAACTGTTTCAGCAGAACCGCCTTTTTTCTCTGCGATCTCGTTCAAAGCACATGCCAAACCACGCAGGTTTCCATTGAGCACGCTGAGAAGCTGGGCGAGCAACTGCTCTTTGCTTGGCAGTTTTCCAAGTTCTGCAACTTTCTTCGCATCAATAAAGCCACCATCAACAAATCCCGCTTTTACCGTAAATTTGCCTTTGGAAGCGTCTGCGTATTTTGTCAGAATCTTAGCGGCTGCAACTGGATCGGTTTCAGAAAACGCAATCGCGCTTGTCCCATTCAAATGAGGAGACATTTCGCCATAACCGTTCGCTTCCGCTGCAAATTTGAGCAGGGTATTTTTTACAACCATGTACTCAACGCCAGCTTCACGAAGCTCTTTTCTTAATTTCGTATCGTCCGCCACGGTGATGCCTTTGTAATCCACCAGCACGCCGGCTGCCGAATTCGACATCTTTTTGCTCAACGATTCCACAATGGCTTTTTTCTCTGCTAAAGCTTTCTCACTTGGCATTCCCGTTCACCTCCTGGATTTATTTGCGCAATCCATAGCGTTAAAGGCTATAAAAACGCCCCTCCCGTTTTCCATAAAACAGAAGGAGCTTGTATTATCTCGTTTTAAAAACTTAGATAATCTCCTCCTCGGCAGGCAGAGTAAACACCCTTTTCATTTCCCTTTCGGGAAAACCTGCTGTCTATGGATTTGACAGCTTTCTTATTATAGACAATCTTTCCCTTTTTGTCAAGTACCAATTTTAATTTTTCAGTAGGGCTAATTTGCGGGGGAGAGCTAAGATGAGTACAAGCTGGGGCGGATTAAAAAGGTTTCGGGTCCAGGGGGTTGTGCAGCGGAGCTGCACTCCTAAAAAGCCCCCTGGTCGCGCCCGCGGGCGCGAAATACCCCAGCAGGCTGAAAAATAACAGACGCCTTGCCTAAAAGACTATATCAGTATTTAAAATCAAAAGCCCGCTGGAATTGCTCAGGGGGTGGGATGAGATTGGGACTGGAACCAGCTTAGGGCGAGCATCCCCATTATGTGGGCTTTCTTCCGCTTCGTCCAACTCCGCAGAGTTGGACAAAACCTCCAAGTTTT
>CAOJXI010000100.1 GCA_948465665.1 uncultured Clostridia bacterium
ACTCGGACGAAGAGGAAGAAAGCCCGCCTAATGGGGCTGCCCGCCCTAAGCTGGTTCCAATCCCAATCTGATACCACCCTCTGAGCAATTCCAGCGGGCTTTTGATTTTGAATACTGACGAAGCGGTTAGGTTCTACTTTTTAGGTAAGGTTTCTGTTATCTTTAAGCCTGCTGGGGTATTTCGCGCCTGCGGGCGCGACCAAAGGAACTTTTTAGGAAAGTTCCTCTGGACTCTTCAAACCTTTTTAATCCGCCCCAGCTTGTACTCATCTTAGCTTTCTCCCGCAAATCGGCTTTATCTCACTTGTGTTATCCTATTGATTTTATCTGTTCTTTGACATTCTGTCAATCCCGTCTGCGGCTTCTGTCCCCATATAATCCAATCAAACGCAATAACTGCGCCACTGTAGATATTAGCGCCGCTACATACGTCATAGCTGCTGCACTGAGGACTTTCCTGGCACCGTTCACCTCATCATCTGCCAGCAGCCCCTGTTCCTGGATAACAGCCAACGCCCGATTGCTGGCGTTAAATTCCACAGGCAGCGTGACAAGTTGGAACACAGCGACCGCGGCAAACAGCAAAATTCCAAAGGAAACTAATTTTTGGAAAGACAAAATCAGACCCAAGAAAATAAGCGGGATAGAAATTTTAGAGCCAATATTAGCCACCGGCACAAAGAAATTCCGAATTTTAATAGGTGCATATCCCACACTGTGTTGGACTGCGTGCCCAGCTTCGTGGGCGGCAACGCCGACAGCGGCAATAGATCGGCTGCCATATACCGAGTCAGATAAACGGATTACCCCCGCCGACGGGTCAAAATGGTCAGTAAGGTTCCCTGAAATATGTTCAACCCGAACATCAGTAATGCCATTATTCCGCAGGATCATTTCAGCAGCCATTGCACCGGTGCATCCCCGGCTCCCAGAAATCTGCGAATACTTTTGAAAGGTAGAATTCACCCGGTATTGTGCCCATACGCCGAGAAGAAGGGCAGGGATGACCAGAATAATATAATAAGGGTCTATATACAAAAGCAAAACCTCCTTTTTTCATCTGCTCAGTATAAGGACAGGTCACACATAAAAGGCCAATAACTGAATTCACTTTCAACAGCCTTCGGATCAAGCAATTCTATTGTATTTAGAAAGGATTCATACAGTTCGTCGTGGTCAAAAATAAAATCCAGCTCTGTATCATCCGGGTTTTCCTCTGTAAATTCCTGAACTTGTTGTGCAAAACCTGGATAAAATGACCGCCAGTAGGCCATAGAAAGCAGATACTGTTCCAGGCTGCTGTTTACAAAAATAAAGGCATCATCAGCCCTGCCAGAACCTGGAATCCATTTCCAAACTTCCCCGGTTTCCAATTCTGCTACAATAAAAGAGCAGCTTTCCGACTTTTCCCACTGTTTGGTTTCATCTGGCTTTCCGGCGTTGGCAATCATACAGGTTCGGCTGAGGGAACGGTTCTCCCCTATGATAAGATACTTTTTCCCCTCAATTTTTTTGACATCCAAACAGCTGATTCCAAATATAATCCCAGCATAGGCGTTTTTCCTGTATCCCTTTTCTTCATCAGGGGAACGCCATTCCGCAAATTTATCCGGCAAACCAACCTGCATTAGAAAACTTTTTATATTCTCCGGCAGGTACGACCCTTTTAGGTGACATTCCAGATACCGTCCCAAGGAAGGGTCTGACAAAAATTCAGGATCCGGCTCCAAACCTTCCCCTGCCTCCTGTGACTGCTTATAAAACCGAAGCATTGGAACATAGTTCATCCAGTTTGGAGTTTTTTCCATGATGAAGCACACCTTTCAAATGAAATGCTGGACACTCGCTTTCAGCTGTCAGTTTACAGCATTTCCATAATATCATAGAAGACAGGCGTTTGTATAAAAAAATCATGAATTTTCTCCTAAAACCTTGCCTTTCACCAAGGCTTTCCCCCGCAGGAAGGTTTTGGCATCCAGCCGCTTGGCCCCTTCAAGCTGTACCTCTGTAAAACGGACAGAACCTTTTCCGCAGGCTACAACAAAATTTTCCGGGTCAATAACCTCTCCCGGTTTCCCCAAAATGCCCTCCTGCTGTTCAATGATGGAACGATGGATTTTCAGCAGCTTCCCATTATATTTTGTGAAGGCAGAAGGCCAGGAATTCATCCCCCGTATCCAGTTGTGGACTTCCTGGGCGGTTTTGGAAAAATCCAGCTTCCCCATCGCCTTTTCCAGCATGGGCGCGAGGCTGCTTCTGCTGTCGTCCTGGGGAACGGCAGGGGCTTTTTTCCCGCCTTCAAATAATTTCATTGTTTCCGAAAGACATTCGGCCCCCAAGGCTTCTAAGCGGTCATATAATTCTTCAGAGGTTTCGTTTTCCCCTACCGGCACAGACATTTTTAAAATCATATCGCCGCAGTCCAGACCTTCCTCCATATACATCGTAGTAACTCCAGCCTCTTTCTCGCCGTTAAGGACTGCCCACTGGATAGGCGCAGAACCCCGGTAAGCCGGAAGCAGCGACCCATGGACATTAACACATCCCAAAGGCGGGACATCCAAAATCGCCCGTGGAAGGATCCTCCCATATGCAACTACAACAACGATTTCCGGCCCCATTTCCCGGAGCTGCCGGGCAACCTCCCCGTTTTTTAGTTTCGTTGGCTGGAAAACAGGAATCCCATGTTCCATAGCCATTTCTTTAACAGGTGGAGGAACCAGTTTATACCCTCTGCCCTTGGGCATATCCGGGCGGGTAAAGGCAGCTAAAACTTCATGCCCATCCTCTATTAATCTTTTTAAACTTGCTGCGGCAAATTCCGGCGTTCCAAAAAAAACAATCTTCACACTTTGTGCCCCTTCCGTTTTTTACATCTTTTCCATTTCTTCCTGTGTCAGCATACGAACCGCCAGGTCTTTAAAAATACGCCCGCTGAGATGGTCTATTTCATGGCAAAGCGCGCGCGCCATTAAATTGTCTCCTTTTACTACAATCGGTTTCCCATTCCGATCAAGTGCGCGCACTTCAACCTTTTTGGGCCTGGGAACCATCCCATATTCTCCCGGAGAGGAAAGGCATCCCTCTGCATCCATGATTTCCCCGCCCTTCTTTTTGGTAATCACTGGGTTAATCAATTCAACCAAGCCGTCTCCAATGTCTATTACAATAGCCTGCCTTAAAACCCCTACCTGGACTGCTGCCAGGCCAACGCCATTTGCTTTATACATGGTTTGTGCCATATCGTCGAGAAGTTCCCAAAGTTTATTGTCAAAAACAGTTACTTCCCGGCTTTTTTTACGAAGGAAATCATCGCCTTCTCTTACTATATTGCGGATCGCCATAATTAAAAACCTCCTGTTAGTCAGCAAATTATATAATGTGAAATGGTAAGAACCTGTATTCATAACTGGGGATGCTGGATGGACGAGGATTTTTCCAGCCAGACAAGGAGATTTTCCGCAGCAATCCTGACGGATTGCAAGGGAAAGCGACGCAGTATGGCGGGAAAAAGACCGTTCAGACAGTGTCCAACGGTTGTGAATACAGGTTCTAAGCTTTTGAAAAGGCAGCTATGCCCCTGTACCAGCTTTTCCAATTATTCTTCGTCCCTTAAAAGTTCTTTCAACAGCGTTTTACGATGATTAATAAACATTTCTGTTATCTGGAAGCTTTCCGTTTCTTCATATTGGCAGGCATGGACTTTTCCCTGGTCGAAAGAAAAAATCTGTGCATTGGGAATTCCCAGCAAAACAGGCGAATGGGTTGCAATGAAAAACTGCGCGCCTTCACAAGCGCAATGGTAAATCTCTGCTAAAAGGGTAAGCTGCCGCTGCGGAGAAAGCGCCGCTTCCGGTTCATCCAGAAAATAAATGCCATCCCCCTGGAAATTCTTTTGTACAATTGCAAGGAAGCTTTCCCCATGGGATTTTTCATGCAGTTTAGCGGATGGATGATCTGCATCAGCATAATCTTCCTCTTTGGTAGCTACATTATAAAAGCTTTCCGCCCTTAAAAAATACCCCCACCTGGGCTTGTGGTATCCCCTGACAAGACGAACCGCCCTGCACAATTCCGAATGGGAATCAAAGGTGGAAAAAGCATAATTCCTTGTCCCGCCTTCTGGATTAAACCCTGCGGCGACAGCTAAAGCCTCCAGCAAAGTAGACTTCCCGCTCCCGTTCTCACCCGCAAAAAAGGTAACATTGGCAGTAAAGTCCAGTCCATGCAGGCTGCTGATTGCTGGAATCCCTCTCAAATAGCTGTCTTTTCCAATCTCATCCCATTCAATGGACAAACGCTGAATAAATAAGCTGTTCATATTTTATACAATCCCATCAAACCCCATATCAGCATAATAGCGCACGCCTGCCGCAGCCTTAGAGGAACCGAACTCCTGGAGAAGACCGGAAAGCATTTCCCGGAAGCGTTTGCTGTTCCTGCATTTCAGGATAATCTTATACCGGAACTGGTTGTTCACTTTCAGAACAGAACTTTCCACAGGCCCCATAACGCGAATGGGCAAGTCCTGAAACTGGCGGGTCAAAGCTTGTTTTAGGAGTTCCCAAAAAAACACAGCGGCGCTTAAAGTTTTCTTCTGGTCAGCCCCTGAAAAGCCAATAGCACATAAATCACAAAAAGGCGGATAAAGCATTAACTTCCTGGCAGCGATTTCTTCCTGGTAGAACCCTAAAAAATCCTGTTTTGCTGAAAGACGGATAACATCGCTGTCAGGAGAAAAGGTCTGAATACAGGCCCTGCCGGAAACATCCCCCCTGCCGCTTCTGCCAACAACCTGCGTCAGCAGGTTAAAGGTTCTCTCAGCACTTTTATAGTCTTCATGATACAGATACATATCAGCAGAAAGCACCCCTACAAGGGTAACATCTGGAAAATCCAGCCCCTTGGCGACCATCTGCGTACCAATCATTATGTCAAACTTCTTTTTGGCGAAAGCGTCAAACAGCTTTTCATGGGAAAACTTGGCCATTGTTGTATCTGCGTCCATGCGGAGGATACGCGCCTGTGGAAAAAGCTCTTGTAACCTCTGCTCTGCTTTCTGGGTGCCTAAGCCGGAATATTGGACATACTTGCTGTGGCAGACATCGCAGGAGGAGATTGCGTCCCTGGTAAACCCGCAGTAATGGCAGATCAACTGCTGGTTGCTGGCGTGGTAGGTCAGGGAGATGGAACAGTTGGGACAGGCTGCAACGGCCCCGCACTGGCTGCACCGAACAATGGTATTATACCCCCTCCGGTTCAGCAAAAGGATCGTCTGTTTTCCAGAGTCAAGGTTTTTTTCAATCTCTCCGGCAAGCTGGGGGCTTATCCCCCATTCCTGGGTTGGAAAGAGCTGTTCATTCATATCAATAATGCCAACTCCCGGCAAAGGGTTCCCTGCATACCGGCTGGCAAGGGTGACAAGCTGGTATTTTCCATGTACAGCATTATAATATGTTTCCACGCTTGGGGTGGCGGAAGCCAAAAGGAGCATGGCATTATTCTGCCAGCAGCGGTATTTGGCAACATCCCTAGCGTGATACCTTGGGGCCTGGTCTGATTTATAAGTTGCCTCCTGCTCCTCGTCTATTACAATCAGCCCTATATGTTCCAGGGGGGCGAATACGGCGGAGCGGGTGCCTAAGGCAATACGGGCTTCCCCTTTATGGAGCCGTTCCCAGGCATCCATGCGTTCCTTTGGCGTAAGCCCGCTGTGCAGTACGGCAACAAGGCTGCCAAACCTTTGGCGGAAGCGGGAAACCGCCTGGGGGGTCAGGGAAATTTCCGGCACCAGGACAATGGCATTTTTGCCCTGTTCCAAAACCCTTTGGATCATGGAAAGGTAAACCTGGGTTTTCCCGCTCCCCGTTACCCCATGCAGCAGGGAAACACAGGCGTTCCCCTCCTGGTACTTTGCCCAAAGCGCGTCCAAAGCTGTGCGTTGTTCGGGTGTTAGGGAAGGTGCCGGAGGCTTCCCTGCCTCCTGGATTTCAGCCGCCCCGCTTTTCCATCGGGTGGCCTGCTGGAAATTTTCCACAATCCCCTTTTTTTCAAGCCCCTTTACAACTGCTTTTGTAACAGCGCATAAATAAAGGGCTTCTTTTAAGGGAACTTCCCCGGATTTTAAAAGCAGTTCCACCACTGTTTTCTGTTTTGGCGGCAGCTTGTCCGTCGAAAAATTTTCATTGGAAAGGCATTTCCCTGTTAATCTGAGCGTTGATTCTGTTTCCTCTGCTACCCTCCGGCGGGCTTCTTCCTTTTTTTCAACCAGCCCCAATGCCAGCAGCCGTCTCATTTCCCGGCTGTTTTCCGGCAGTCCGGTAATTCGGACAAGTTCCTTTCCTGTTATTCCTTTTGGACGAGACTGCAAAAATTCGTAAAGCCCTTTTTCTTCTTCTGTAAGCCGGATATCCTCAGCCTGATTCCCCTTTTGCACGAAATATCTCCATCTTATCCGAACCTCTGCCCCCAGCGGAAGCAGGACATGAACCGCATCATACCATGTACAGAAGGTATTAGAACGAAGATATTTCATCAAGCTTAACATTTCAGAATTTAAAGCAGGGGTTTCATCCAGCAGGGAGGATATCTCTTTCAGATTCCCATTGTTGGTTTCACCGTCTGTTTCCACCAGCGCCAGCACAACCCCCTGGCGTTTCCTGTCCCCGCCGCCAAATGGAACAAGCACCCTGCATCCAACCTGGATACGTCCCCGCAATGCTGTTGGAATAAGATAGTCAAAGCCCATGTCAAAATGATATGCAGCTTTTTCTACTGCAACCTTTGCAAGAATTGCTGTTGGCGTCATGGCGTCCAGCCCTAGCATCTTTAGAAACACCCCCTTTTCAGGCTGAGTCAATAACAAACATCATTAAAGCGATTAAAAGCTGGCTGAAAAAGTTTATGCCCTTGAATTTTTCAGCCTGTTTTTTGCTAACAATCCTGATGCTTTCTAAATATACAAGCAAAATGGAATTAAGGCACAACCATAGGGCGTGCCTTAATTCCGTATCTATGGCTGTCAGCTTTTTATAAAACGGGAGCCTCGGCGGTTTTTTCAGCTTCGGCGGGGAAATTTGACAGGTTCGGTATTTCTGGTGAGCCCTGCCCTGGAATCCCTGCGAAAGCCGCCTGTGCTTCTTCCTCTGGAATCTCTGCTGTACCTTCCTGCAATTTGCCATCAGGTTCAAGACTTTCAGTCTTCCCTTCCAAAGCCCTTTGATGTTCCAAAAGCTTTTGGATGCGTTCCTGTTCCTCCTGCTCCAAAACCTTTTCCACGCTTTCAATATCCAAATGGCACTTGCCCATTTTAATGTCCTCAATCGCTAAACGGACAGGTTTTGTAGAAAGTTCCTCTGGTAACTGCTTCGCCCTGTCTATCACAGTATTTTTACTTTTTTCCTGTTCGGACAGTTCCTTCATTTTGTGAAGCTGTTCTTCGGTAATTTCCCTTGCGTGCTTTGCTACGCCGATAACAAACGAATAATAACTTTCATCTGGTTTTAAAAACTTATCTACATCTATTTTAACCATAACAAGACCTCCATTTAAACGATTTTAAGGATTGCCATATAAGACGGCTTCAATTTCAGAAGCAGCCTGTTCCACAGTATGATTGACGATTTGGTATTGATAGAGTCCGGCTTTGCTTAATTCAAAGACAGAAGCTTCCAACCGTTTCCGTATAGCAGCTTCATCCTCGGTCTTTCTGCCAACCAAACGCCGTTCAAGTTCTTCCTGGCTGGGCGGGAGAATGAAAATAGAGATTACATCTTTACGCACGGACATCACCTTCTGCGCTCCCTGTACCTCAATTTCCAATAAAACATCCATGCCTGCATCTAATTTCTCCTGAACTTTATCCGCTGGGGTGCCATAATAGTTCCCGTTATAGGAAGCGTATTCAAGCATTTCGCCCCTGGCAATTTTCGCCTCAAATTCCTCGCGGGAGAGAAAATAGTAATTGACCCCGTCTTTTTCCCCTTCACGGGGCTGGCGGGTAGTTGCGGAAATGGAAGGGAAAATCTGCGGGTTGCGGGAAAGCAATAAATTTAATACTGTCCCTTTTCCCACACCGGAAGGGCCGGACAAGATAATCAGCCGGCCTTTTGGGGAATCTACGGCTTTGGTCATGACTCATCCTCCTCCAAATCTTCCTCCTCATCATCGTCAACAAGGCGGTTTGCGACAGTTTCAGGCTGTACTGCCGAAAGGATTACATGGTCGCTGTCAGTAATAATGACAGCGCGGGTACGTCTGCCATAAGTCGCGTCGATTAACACGCCTTTTTCTTTGGCGTCCTGGATAATACGTTTAATGGGTGCTGACTCCGGGCTGACAATGGCAACCAGGCGGTTCGCCGATACCATATTCCCAAAGCCGATATTGATAAGTTTCATGCTGTATTTTACATCCTTTCCACGATATGGGCGGTTATATTGGCGATGCCATAGCATAAGGAAACCTCTGGAGGGACACAAAAAGCATCTTGTTATGTTCCAGCGAAATCCAATATGTTCCTATTATACCTCAAGACACATTGTCTTGGCAAGTATGTTGAGATAAGTTTTATATATTCCGCCCGGTGGGAAAATATGACGCCCGCCATTTTATTCTTATGGGGCTTCATCGGAAAAATGCAGCAGGCTGTTTAATACTTAAAAACAACGTAGGTTCGATGAAATTTTTTGGTTTTCGGGTCTGGGTACGCCATCATGGCAAACCGTTGGTTTGCTGGATGGCTGCAAGAGGAAACTTT
>CAOJXI010000101.1 GCA_948465665.1 uncultured Clostridia bacterium
CCCCGAAGCAATTCCAGCGGGCTTTTGATTTTGAATACTGACGAAGCGGTTAGTTTTCAGTTTTTTAGGTAAGGTTTCTGTTTACTTTAAGCCTGCTGGGGTGTTTCGCGCCTGCGGGCGCGACCAGGGGGCTTTTGAGGAAAGCCCCCTGGACCCGAAACCTTTTTAATCCGCCCTAGCTTGTACTCATCTTAGCTTTTCCCCGCAAATGAGCTTTATCATCCCCCATATTGATTTAGTATATATCTGAAAAAACACTTGCATATTTACTTCAAAAGGCGTTAGAATAGAAAGAACTGAATTGGATGGAACCAACCAGGGGGGAACCTCTGAATAAATCCGCGCCAATCCAACACGTGGATTTATTCAGGGCTTCCCAAGAATATGAAGAATTACAGGTGATAGTCAATGTCAAAACTCGTGATTGTGGAATCTCCCGCAAAGGCGAAAACGATAAAAAAGTATCTTGGCAGCGGTTATGAAGTAATCGCGTCTATGGGCCATGTCCGTGATTTACCCAAAAGCAAGCTTGGGGTAGATATTGAAAATGGATTTACCCCCCAGTATATCGCCATGCGCGGAAAGGAAAAAACTGTCCGTGAATTGAAAACCGCCGCTAAAAAGGCAGATGAAATTTTCCTTGCAACTGACCCTGACCGCGAAGGCGAAGCCATTTCCTGGCATTTAGCGCATCTATTAAAACTGGATATCCAAAAAACGAACCGCATTACGTTTAATGAAATTACAAAAACGGGAATTACCTATGGGATGTCCCATCCCCGGCAGATTAACCTGGATTTGGTCAATGCGCAGCAGGCGCGGCGGATTTTAGACCGGATTGTAGGGTATAAGTTAAGCCCGCTCCTGTGGAAAAAGATTAAGCGCGGGCTGTCTGCCGGGCGGGTTCAATCAGTTGCGTTAAGTCTGGTTGTAAACCGTGAAAATGAAATCCGCAGCTTTGTGCCGGCGGAGTATTGGACGATTGATGCAAAAGTGATAGGGAAAAGCTCCCGTAAAGCATTTATTGCCCACTTTTATGGCAAAGACGGCGTTAAAATAGACCTGCACAACGAGCAGGAAGCCGCCCAAATAGTTGACGCGCTTCAGGGGAAAGACTTTATTGTCACAAATGTAAAGAAAGGCGTCCGCAAAAAGTCCCCTGCCCCGCCCTTTACAACCTCTACTTTGCAGCAGGAAGCTTCCCGTAAACTGGGCTTCCAGGCGCGCCGCACCATGAAGGCTGCCCAGGAACTTTATGAAGGTGTTGAAATTGAAGGAATGGGGGCAGTTGGTTTAATTACCTACATGAGAACTGATTCCCTGCGGATTTCGACGGAAGCCCAGCAGCAGGCTGCCGCGTACATTGAAGGAAAATATGGCAAAAACTACCTTCCGGCAACTCCAAAGGTATATAAATCAAAGGGGAACGCACAAGATGCCCATGAAGCCATCCGCCCTACCATGCCCGATCTTCCCCCCGATAAAGTTAAGGATAGCCTTACCTCTGATCAATATAAGCTGTATAAACTGGTATGGGAAAGGTTTATTGCCAGCCAGATGGCCCCTGCCCTGCTGGATACTGTGAGCGTGGATATAGACGCAGGCGGATATAACTTTAAAGCTTCCGGGTATTCGGTGAAATTTGACGGCTATACTGTTTTATATGAAGAAAGCAAGGATGAAGCCGAAGAAGAAAGCGGAATGCTCCCCCCTATCCAGAAGGACGACGTTTTAAAGGTAAAATCCATTGATCCGGCACAGCATTTTACCCAGCCCCCGGCAAGGTATACGGAAGCTTCCCTGATTAAGTCCTTGGAGGAAAACGGCATAGGCCGCCCCAGCACCTACGCCCCAACCATTTCCGTTATCCTTCAGCGGGAATATGTGGAACGGGAACAAAAATCTTTAAAGCCTACCTATTTAGGGGAAGTCGTCAATACCTTGATGTCTGATAACTTTAAAAATATTGTGGATGTAAACTTTACCGCAAAAATGGAAAAAGACCTGGATAAAGTGGAAGAAGGAAAACAAAACTGGGTTAAAACACTGGATTCATTTTATAAGGACTTTGCCATAACTTTGGAAAAAGCGCAGGAAAGACTGGATGACGGCGTTAAAATCAAGCTTCCAGAAGAAGAAACCGACGAAGTTTGTGAGCTTTGCGGGCGGAAAATGGTGGTGAAGTCCGGGCGTTTTGGAAAATTCCTGGCCTGCCCTGGATTCCCGGACTGCAAAAACACCAAGAAAATCGTCAAAAAAACTGATGGGATTTGTCCTCGCTGCGGCGGGAAAATCCTGGTGAAACGCTCCAAAAGCGGGAAAACCTTCTATGGGTGTGAAAAATATCCAGAGTGCGACTTTATGACATGGGATGAACCAGTCCCGGACACCTGCCCAAAATGCGGCGCAAGCCTGCTGCATAAAAAAGGGCGCAATGCTAAACTGTACTGTGCAAATGTGAAATGCAGCTATGAAAGGAGCTTGAAAGACGAATGACCGGAGAAATGGGAGACGGGAGGAAAACCGCATGGGTTATCGGCGCAGGGCTTGCAGGATGCGAAGCCGCCTGGCAGTTAGCCTGCCGGGGAATTCATGTCCGCCTGCGGGAGATGAAACCAGACCATTACAGCCCTGCCCATACGTATCCCGGATTTGCCGAACTGGTCTGCTCCAATTCCCTGAAAGCATCCCGCCTTGGTTCTGCTGCCGGGCTGCTGAAACATGAAATGGCACGTATGGGGTCTCTTGTGGTACAGTGTGCCATGGAAACCAGCGTCGCAGCTGGCGGTGCGCTGGCAGTGGATCGTTACCGTTTTTCCGACGCAGTAACCGCAAAAGTGAAAAGCCATCCCAATATTGAAGTTGTTTCTGGCGAAGCCGAAGCCCTGCCGGAAAACGGGTTTGGGATTGTTGCTACCGGCCCCCTTACCTCTGACAAACTGGCGGAAGATATTGCCCGCAGGCTTGGAAAAGGTTATCTAAGCTTTTACGACGCTGCCGCCCCTATTGTTTCCCTTGGCTCCATCAATCAGGAACGGGTATTTTTTGCGGCGCGGTATGGGCGCGGGGAGGATGATTATATCAACTGCCCTTTTAGCAGGGAGGAATATGAAGCCTTTTACAATGCCCTGATCCATGCGGAATCTGCCCCGCTCCATGAATTTGACCAGAGGGAAGGCTCCCCTTCGGTATATGAAGGCTGTATGCCCATTGAGGTTATGGCAAAGAGGGGCGCGGATACCATCCGGTATGGCCCCCTCAAACCAGTTGGGCTGACTGATCCCCATACAGGCCGCCGGCCCTGGGCAGTTGTCCAGCTCAGGCGGGAAAACCAGGAGGGTTCCCTGTATAACCTGGTCGGATTCCAGACAAATCTGAAGTTCGGCGAACAGAAACGGGTCTTTTCCATGATTCCGGGGTTGGAACAGGCGGAATTTGTCCGCTATGGGGTAATGCACCGGAATACCTTTCTTGACAGCCCCCGCCTGCTGAACTTTTCGTTCCAACTGGTGCAGGAACCCCGGATTTTTTTCGCGGGACAGATTACTGGCGTGGAAGGTTATATTGAATCGGCCGCTTCCGGGATCCTGGCTGGGATGAACCTGGCAAGGCTTTTAGACGGCAGAGGGTTGATCCGTCTGCCCCAGCAAACCATGCTGGGCGCGCTGGCTGGATATATCAGCGATCCCTCTGTGAAGGACTTCCAGCCTATGGGCAGCAATATGGGGATTCTCCCCCCTCTTGAGGAACGGGTGCGGGATAAGTCTAAACGTTATCTCCTAATGGCTGAAAGGGCTTTGAAGGCATTGGAAGAATGTTTGGAACAGGCAGGGGAAAAACTCCTGCCCGGTCTTGAAAATTCTCTGGAAGGTTACACTGGAAAGGATGGACAGACAGCATGAAAATCATTGTAGATGCCTTTGGAGGTGATAACGCCCCAGCGGAAGTCCTGAAAGGCTGCCAGTTGGCTGTTTCCGAACTGGACGGGGTGGAAATCATCCTGACCGGCGACAGGGATGCTATTGAAAAAGCTGCAAAGGAACATCAGGTTTCCTTAGATCACATGGAAATCTGCCATACCAGCCAGGTGATGGATATCCATACCGAACCAACCGCCCTTTTAAAAGATTTTTCTGACAGTTCTATGGCTGTAGGCTGCCGCCTTCTCGCTGAGGGAAAAGGAGATGCTTTTGTTTCTGCGGGAAGTACAGGCGCTTTGGTTGTAGGGGCTACCTTTTTGGTAAAACGGATTAAGGGGATTAAACGGGTGACGATTGGAAGCGTGATTCCCTGCAAAGGCGGATGTTACCTTCTGGCTGACGCTGGCGCTAACGCTGACTGCCGGCCTGACATGTTATTACAGTTCGCTGTAATGGGCAGCATTTATATGCAGAAATTTTTCGGACTCCCTTCCCCCAGGGTCGGGCTTGTAAACATCGGGGCAGAGGAAACCAAAGGAACCCAGCTCCAGTTGGACGCTTACCGCCTTTTGAAAGATGCTCCAATCCACTTTATTGGAAACATTGAGCCAAGGGATATTCCTTTAGGCGGATGCGACGTTGCTGTTGCCGACGGGTTTACCGGCAACGTTATCCTAAAGCTTACGGAAGGGATGGGTTCCTTTATCAGTAGAGAGGTGAAGTCCCTCTTTACCGGAGGGCCGGTTTCCATGCTTTCCGCTTTGGGCGTCAGAAAACAGCTTATGGGGTTTAAAAAGCAGATGGACTATAAGGAATATGGCGGCGCACCACTTTTAGGCGCGGCTGGACTGGTGATTAAAGCCCACGGCAGTTCCGACGCAAAAGCTTTTAAAAACGCCATCCGGCAGGCTGTCCAGTGCAGCAAGCAAAACGTTGTAGGAGAAATGACAAAAGCGGTTGCCAGCCTGCGGGAGCAAAGTTAAGACGTATACCAACAAAGGAAATAAGCAAAGTTTCTTAACAGACCCGGTTTCAAAAAACCGGCTGTCCGAATTCTAAAATAAAGGGAGTAACAAAGCCATGACCTCAAACAATGCGGATTTGTCCCAACTGGAGCAGAAAATAAAGTATACCTTTAAAAACCGAAAATATCTCTCCACAGCCTTAACACATTCTTCCTATGCCAATGAAATAAAAAAGGGGACTGTTTGTAATGAAAGGCAGGAATTTTTAGGCGACGCGGTTTTGTCCATTGTGGTTTCCGATTATATTTTCCGCCATTATTCCCATCTGCCGGAAGGGGATTTGACGAAAATCCGCGCTTCCCTGGTCTGTGAAAAATCTTTGTGCCAGTTTGCAAAAATTATCAGCCTGGGAGAATACCTGGTTCTTGGGAAAGGCGAAGAACAAATGGGAGGAAGGCAGCGGCCTTCTATCCTTGCTGATGCGTTTGAGGCTCTTATCGCCGCAATTTATCTGGATTCAGGAATGGATGCAGCTGCAAAATTTGTACTCCCTTTTGTGAAACCTGAATTGGACAACCATGGCAGCAAGGTTTATAAGGACTATAAAACAACCCTCCAGGAAATTATCCAGAAGAACCCGGAAGAACAGGTGACATATGTCTTGGTAGACGAAAGCGGCCCTGACCATGACAAGCGCTTTAAAGTAGAAGTCCATCTGAACAGCAATGTAATAGGTTCCGGGGTTGGCCGCAGCAAAAAGGAAGCGGAACAAATGGCGGCGCGGGAAGCGCTGGAGCTGATGGGAGAATGAGCGGGGAAAACAGCCATTCCAATGTAGCTTTTTTTATCCCGCATTTGGGATGCCCCAACCAGTGCAGCTTCTGCAACCAGAAAACCATTTCAGGGCAGCAGGATCCCCCCTCCCCGTCTGAAATCCGGCAGACCTGCCAGGAAGCGCTGGAATATCTAGGAGAACGGGCAGAACAAGCGGAAATTGCTTTTTTTGGCGGAAGCTTTACAGCCATTGAACGGGGTTATATGGTTTCTTTGCTGCAAGCCGCTTTCCCCTTTGTGGGAGCGGGAAAATTTTTCGGGATTCGGATTTCCACCAGGCCGGACGCAGTGGAAAATGAAGTTTTAACCCTGCTGCGGGATTATGGGGTGACAACCATTGAACTGGGGGCCCAGTCAATGGACGACGAGGTTTTACGCAGGAACTTCCGCGGGCATACTGCCGGACAGGTTGCAGATGCTTCCAGGAGGATACGCCAGCATGGTTTTTCTTTAGGCTTACAGATGATGACTGGATTGGACGGCCAGGACAGCCAAAGCTGTTTGGATACTGCTGCGCGTTTGGCGGAACTGAAGCCACAATGCGTGCGTATTTACCCCACAGTGGTTTTAAAGGGGACGCTTTTGGCAGAACGTTTTTTAAATGGGACATATATGCCGCCTGATTTGGATGAAACAGTTTCCCTTGGGGCTGAACTCCTTGATTTCTTTGAAGAAAAACAGATTCCAGTAATCCGGTTCGGGCTTCATTCCAGCAAGGAAATAGAGAGGCAGATGCTCGCCGGAGGATACCGCCCCGCTTTGCGGGAATTGTGTGAAGCAAGGCGGTTCCTGAGCCGGGAAAAGGATGCTTTGGAAAGCTGTTTTCCGGGAGGATGCAGGGAAACTGTACAGATTGCAGTAAACCCCAAAGATATCTCGAAAGCCCTTGGGCAGAAAAAAGGAAACCTGCTTTTGCTGGAAAAGGATGGATGGAAGGTTAGGTTTATTCAGGATGGGAATGTAAAAGCCGGACAGGTAAAGGTTTGCGGAGGTAGCACAAATGGAATGTATCCTTGATACTGATTTCTCATCCCTGAATGTTTCACAGGCTGAGGAATGGATAAGGAATTTTTATAAAACCGCTGAAGCCGCTTTTGCAGGCATGGACGACTGTCCCCGTCTTTTGGGAAACCTTTTGGTTATAGAAAGATTTGTCAATACTGTTCGCCGGGGGCTTGCAGAGAACAGACAAAGCATTTCAGACGGCTTAACCTATTCCCTGGATTTGCTGTGGGACTGTCTCTATAGGAAAACCGGCCCTCTTGATTTCCAGGATTTCGCGAATGATTATTATGCCTGCCTGCTTGCCAATAATGTCGGCATATGGGAGGATGACGCACCAAGGGATTTTTATATCAAATATATTGGAAAATCAGAACGCTGTGCTTATGAATGGATGGCGGTTGAATGGACTTCCGTTCTTCTGATTTCATTAGTAAGCATTGCAGGTGGGCGGGTAGACTTTGAAGATTTCGAGGACTGCCTGAAAATAGATTTTTATCCGGCTGCTAATATGATTGATATTTTGGAAGATGTCTGTATTTGGCTTACCAATACCCTTCCGATGTCCTATAAAGGCTCTAACTTGGCAACGGCTCACAGGGAGGCTCAGAAAACGCCGCTTTTTCAACAGGCGGTTAGCTGTATCCAAAGGGATTTAAAGACCGCCCTTACTGCCAGGCCGGAGCAATACCCTGCCCTGCGGGAAGAATATCGAAAGCACACAATACTTCCAGATGGATATGCTGCCAAAATGCTGGAATATTAAAGAAAGGAGCAAAACTGATATGACAAATATCGATATGCTGAAAGAAAGAATAGGGGAACAGCAGGAAATCTACCGTTCCCTGAAAGAAGGCGATGCCAGTACCGTTTGCTACAAAGAGTTCCAGAACGGAAGCTGGGGAACCGACGACGCAAATTATACGAACCGTTTACGGCTGGCTTATTACCTTTTGTACTTCCAGGTAGACGATGAAGACACTATTGTTTATCTCTTTCAGGAGGAATTAAAGGACAGGGAAACTAATTCCTTCCAGGGGATAGGAAACACTTTGCGGATACTGACAAAGTTACTGAGAAAATACAATGTACAGGATCAATATGCCGAATTATTAAAGCGAGCGAAAAATGCTAACTTTGACTGTGCCTGCGGATATGACCCTAACGATACTGTTGACAGCAGGTTTGAAAACAACGATCTTCTGGACTGCCTTTACTTATGCGAGGAAATGGGATACAAAGACATAATGGGAGATTTGCTGGACGAATGGAAAAACGGAGTTTCCCAGGATGATCCCTCTAACCGCCGGATGCTGATTTCTTTTAATAGTTTTCTTGGCAGGGATGCGGAAAACGAATCCCTTTACCTGGAACAATTGGACGAGGCTTTAACGACAGGAAAGATACAGGGGATTGTTTCCGGGTACAGGGATTTAATCCAATGCTACCTTCGTACTTGCAGCTATGATAAGGCTTACCAATCCTGCAAAAAACTGATAGGGACAGTGGATTTTCAACAGGTTAAGAGATTGCGCTTATTTGGCGATATCTTGGAAGCCTGCTTTGAAATTACTCCCCAATATCCGGGAGCTGCCGCAGACCTATGGCCTTGGGCTAAGGCAGAATTGCAGAATGGGAACCCAATAAACCGGTATGGAAATCTATATAAAAAGGGCATTGAGGCAGCAAGGGCTATTGGAGATCCCTATGCGGATGAGCTGGAGCGGGAGTATTTGGCTTGGCTGAAAGATGTATATCTATCATAAATAATGTGGGTTAATAAGCTCATTTGCGGGGGAAAGCTAAGATGAGTACAAGCTAAGGCGGATTAAAAAGGTTTCGGGTCCAGGGGGCTTTCCTGAAAAGCCCCCTGGTCGCGCCCGCAGGCGCGAAATACCCCAGCTCGCT
>CAOJXI010000102.1 GCA_948465665.1 uncultured Clostridia bacterium
AGGAAAGCCCCCTGGACCCGAAACCTTTTTAATCCGCCTTAGCTTGTACTCATCTCAGCTTATCCCCGCAAATGAGCTTTATATTCTACAGCAGGAAAAACTGCACAGTTTACAGAACTGCCAAAGCCAAGCCCTTTCCTTTTTTACTACAATATGGTATAATAAGGGCGGCAATCACCCACCTATGAACAAACATAACACTAAGGAGGCAAACGAAATGAAGGACTGCAAAAACCATCTTTGGACGGCAGATCTGGGAGACGGCCGTTATAAAAACCCGATTTTATACGGTGATTACAGTGATCCAGATGCTATCCGTGTTGGGGACGATTTTTATATGATATCGTCCAGCTTCACATTTATACCTGGCATACCGGTTTTACATTCCAAAGACCTGGTAAACTGGGAATTAATCAACTATGTAGTCCGTGAAATCCCCTTTCCAGAATATAACCAGCCGAACCACGGCAGCGGGACATGGGCGCCGGCAATCCGGTACCACGATGGAACGTTCTATGTATATGTAGGTTTGCCGGACGAAGGCGTGTTTATGAGCTGTACTAAGGATCCTTATGGTGAATGGTCTCCCCTGCATTGTGTCCGCGCTGGCAAAGGCTGGATTGATACCTGCCCGTTTTGGGATGATGATGGAAAGGCGTATCTGGTACATGCGTTTGCCAACAGCCGCTGTGGAATAAAGAACCGTCTTGATATCTGCGAAATGGCCCCAGACGGGAAATCCCTTTTGGATGAAGGCGTTATGGTATATGATGGACTTCAGGATCATCCTACTTTGGAGGGCCCGAAGCTTTATAAACGCAATGGTTTTTATTATATCCTTGCCCCAGCAGGCGGTGTAAAGCCCGGCTGGCAGGTGGCTTTCCGTTCTCGGAATATCCTTGGGCCTTATGAGGATCGGATTGTGCTTCACCAGGGAAATACGGAAATCAATGGGCCCCACCAGGGCGGCTATGTGGAATTGGAAAACGGCGAGGGTTGGTTTGTCCACTTCCAGGATGTGTATGAATATGGAAGAATCGTCCATTTGCAGCCAGTAATCTGGAAACAGGATTGGCCGTTTATGGGCCAGGAGCAGAACGGGGACGGTATCGGTGAACCGGTGGCAGTGTGGAAAAAACCCAATGTTGGGCAAAAATATCCTGTTTGCCGTCCTGCCACCAGTGACGAATTTGATAAACCTGAATTGGGATTGCAGTGGTCTTGGCAGGCCAACCCCCGTAAAGAATGGTATTCGCTTACAGAAAATCCCGGCTTCCTGCGGCTGTATTCCATGCCCAATGAAGCGGAACGGGAAAACTTGGTCTGGTATGCGCCCAACCTTTTAACACAGTTAATCCAAACCCGCAGCTTTGAAGCAACAGCAAAAATTCTTCCCCATTTTGAACAAGCCGGGGATAAAGCACTTTTGGCAATAACAGGATTGGATTATGGGTTTATTTCTGTCCAGTATGAGGGAACTCCCGGGTATTTTGCGGTAGAGTGCGTCCAGGGCAAAGTCACCAGCAAAGAACACGCCGGGGAAGCAGGCGAAACTGTCCTCCGCCGGATTATGGTTCCTTCTTCAGAAGCGGTATGGCTGAAAATCTGTATGGACGAAAATGGGGAATATACGCTTGGCTTCAGCTTTGACGGGGATGAATTTATTGATATGGGCATAACCCTTAAGGCAAAGTGGGGGGCCTGGACAGGTGCTAAATTAGCAGTTGCCTGCCTTAACGCGGAGAACGTACAAGGGGAAGGCTTCTGTGATTTTGAATATTTCCATGTGGAGTGATGAACTTGCATAAAAACATCCAAAGATGGGGGACGGCGCAAAAACCAGTTGGTTCGCTGTCCGTCTTCAAGCGTCTCAAGCGATGGCTTATATCGGCATTATGCAGTGTCAGTGTAGCACTGACAGGATGCAGCCAAATAGAGGACGCTTATGTAAAACTTTCCTCTGCCGCTGTACAGAACCAGGCGCCAATTACCCTCCAGCTCTGGCATGGATTTTCCGGCCGCGAGCAGGAGGCAATCGAGACGCTTGCGGAAGAATTTAACGCTTCCGCAGGTGTGGAAAACCGCATCCAGCTTATTCTGACTGGATATGGAAGCCTTTCAGAACTGGCTGACGCAGTTTTCCAGGCTGCCCAGGAGGAAAACGAAAAAACTGACGACCTCCCCCGTCTGCCCGACCTGTTCTTTTCTTTTGATGATACTGCCTATGTATTAGACCATATGGGCTGGGCAGTCCATATGGAGGAATTCCTTTCCGAAGAACAGCGGGAGATGTTTTTAGACTCCATACAGGCGGAAGCCTGCCCAGGGGAAAATGGTTCCATGGTATTGTTCCCTGTTGGCATTGATACAGATGTACTGCTGGTCAACGAAAGCCGCTGGAAAGAATTTTGCCGCGGAACCGCCCTGGATGGGGAACCACAATTTACTGACGCAGATCTGATAACCTGGGAGGGAATCGGAAACGTTGCGAAAGCATATCAGGAATGGATGGCGTCCGGGCAGGATACGCCGTCCCCCGATGAATTGGAAAACACCGCCGGGGATGAGGATGAACTGTCAGAAGATTTCCCCCTCCCCGGAACGGGTTCTGTTTCCTTTTTCTGCACCGACTCATGGGGCAGGCTGATGGTTGCTGGATATGAAAGCCTTGGAAAGCGTATGTTTATTTCCGCGCCGGATTCTATCCAATTCAGCTTTGAACGCAGCCGCATCCGCCATTTTTGGAATTTCTGGAATAACGGCTGGATGGACGGCATCTTTTCCCAGGAGTCCTGCAAAGACGCTTTTTCCTCCGGTGAGGCTGTTGCCTGCCTTACATCTACTACTCAGGCAAGGAGCATTTCAAACCGCGTCGTTTTGAAGGAAAACGACTCTGCCGACTGGGTTCAGGTTTCTGTCCGCCCTGCCCCTGTCTTTTCCGGCGGAAACCCTGTTACTTTGCAGGAAACCTTGGGCCTTGTTTTAACCAAGGGCAGCAAGGAAAAACAGGCTGCTGCACAGGTTTTCCTCCAATGGCTGATGGACAATAAATCAACTGATCTCGCTGTTGCCTCCGGCCGCCTCCCCGCTCAGAAAAAATATATTACAAGTAAAAATCTTCAAGCCTCTTTCCAGCGTCTGGGCCTATCTGATTTGGAACAGAAAATTTTAAATCTGGCTAAAGACCAGCTCTATTCCCATATACAGCTCCCCCTAGCTGTTTTTGACGGCGGAAGCAGGGTGATTGATACGATGGATGAGCTTCTTCTCTCCGGCGGGATAAGCGTACAGCAGGAATTTCTGGATTCTGTTCAGGCAGAGTCCGGGGAACAGGTTCGGGAGGCTATGTCTGACGACTTTGCTTATGAGGACTGGTATATTGCCTTTCGGGACAATGTTGTCGATTTGGTACTGATTGGGCAGAAAGCCGCCTGATTGTCCCCAGTAATCAGAAAATTTCAGGAGGGGTCAGCGGCAGATGAAGAAAAAATTCCATTTGGCGGCTTCAATCTCCATGTATTTGCTTGCGGCGTCCTTAACAGGATATTATTTTATCCTGGAATTTAGTAAAAATTTTATGATGCAGCCCGGAGACAGGGTAGGCATTTTATTATTTATCTGTTTATTTATGTATGTTGGCGGCTGGCTGCTGTCAAAATATATATCTGTGAATAAGGAAATGCCTTTCAGGGTAAACCTTTTCATCTGGTTCATTCTGTACATCATCCTGCTTTCCACTTTGACGCTGTTCGACAGTTATTTCCATAGGAATATCCTGAATTTTTTTAACTGGAACAGCGAAGTTTTCAAAAACTATACAGCCCATTCCCTGAATTTGGTTCCCTTTAAAACAATCTGCTACTATTTTATAAATTTTGCCGGCGGCAGCATTTCATTTCCCATATTTTGGTACAACATTGCCGGAAATTTGATTGCTTTAACCCCGTTTGCCTTTTTCCTGCCAATGCTGTTTAAAAAACAGGAAAAATTTAAAAATTTTGCAGCAGTTATACTGATGATAGTCACCAGTATAGAACTGCTGCAATTTATAACCCTTTCTGGAACCTGCGATATTGACGATGTAATCCTTAACAGCGCTGGGGCATATATCGTTTTTGGCATACTGCATATAAAACCAGTTAAAACGCTTATCAGAAATATTTTTTTGCCGGGATGCAGCGAATGACCAGTTAGAAATCCCATGTTGGAACAAAAGATTCTTCCGCAGACTTCCTGCTTTGGACAAATCCATCTTCAATCCCGCTTTCATAAAGGTAGTCCTGGGCTTTCCGGTACTCCCTCGCTGTAATTTTCCGGTTAATTTCCGGGAAATCCTCTGCCCTCCCGCTGGGAATATATTGGCTCATCAGGCTGAAAAGCACCTGCCCAGGCTGGAAGGTTTCCGCAAACCAGTCAATGACCCCATAAGTATTTTTAAGGTTCCCCGGCAGGATTAAATGCCGTACAATAACCCCGCTCTGCATTATCCCATCCTCTCCCATTTGGTACGGCCCCGTTTGACGGAACATCTCCCCAATCGCCTGCTTGGCTATTGGGGCGTAATTTTCAGCCTGGGAATACCGTTTTGCCGCTGCTTCGTCCGAGTATTTCATGTCCGGCAGATAAATTTGTATTTTCCCCTCCAGCATTTTAAGCGTTTCCAATTTCTCGTACCCGCTGGAATTATAAACAACCGGGACAGGCAAAGGCTGTTCCAAAGCTTCTGCAATGGCGGGGACAAAATGCGTAGGGTTTACCAGGTTTATATTGTGTACCCCTTTCCCGCACAGTTCCAAAAAAATCTCCCTTAGACGCTGGACTGTAATTTCTTTCCCATATCCCCCTATGCTGACAGGGTAGTTCTGGCAGTAAACGCACCTCAAACTGCACCCGCTGAAAAAAACAGTTCCAGAACCTTTTTCCCCGCTGATACAGGGTTCTTCCCACATGTGAACCCCAGCGCGGGCAATTTTAGGAAGTGTCCTCATACCACATACACCCATCCTGTCTTTGCGGTCTGCCCCACACTCTCTGGGGCAGATTTTGCATTGTCCCATTCTGCTTTCCCCCGTTTCTCTGATGTCACAGGCTGTTTTTCCTTTTTGTGCGCCATATAAATACATTTTCTTAGATTTTTATGCAATCAGCCCTTGACGAATTCACTTTTCGCCGTATACTTGTAAGTAGCGGCGGAATTACTTTCTCATAATTTTGTAATCAACAGTATACCATAATTCGGGCAAAGCGTCAAAAAAGAACGCCCCGCCCAACATAACAGGAGTTGTGAAAAATGCTTACAATTGACAAGGTGTATGATGCAAGCAAGGTACTCAAAGAGGTTGCGCTCCAGACTGAAATTATCCATGCAGCCAATATCAATCCAGACTGCGACGTTTATTTAAAAACAGAAAACCTCCAGGTAACAGGTTCTTTTAAGGTTCGGGGAGCTTATTACAAAATCCACAACCTCACTGAAGAAGAGCGTTCCCATGGAGTGATTGCCTGCTCTGCCGGAAACCATGCCCAAGGGGTAGCACTGGCAGCAGCCAAGGGCAATATAGACGCAGTTATCTGTATCCCCTCCGGCGCCCCGCTTTCCAAGGTAGAGGCGACCCGCAAATATGGCGCCAATGTTGAACTGGTAGAGGGCGTATATGACGACGCTTACCGCCGCGCCTGTGAAATCCAGGAAGAATCCGGCAGGATTTTTATTCATCCCTTTAACGATGAGGATGTGATTGCAGGACAGGGAACCATCGGTCTGGAAATCGTTACGCAAATTCCAGATGTGGATGTAGTATTGGTTCCAATTGGCGGCGGCGGGCTGATCTCTGGTGTGAGCTTTGCTGTTAAATCTTTGTACCCCAAATGCAAAGTATATGGTGTTCAGGCGGAGGGTGCTCCTTCTATGGTTCGTTCCCTGAAATCCGGCGAACCCACAGAGTTGTCAGGCGTTTCTACTGTCGCTGATGGGATAGCGGTCAAAAAGCCCGGAGATTTGACCTTCCAGATGGTTCACGATTATGTTGACGATGTTGTTACTGTCTCTGAGGACGAGATAGCTACCGCTATTTTAACCCTGATTGAACGTCAAAAGCTGATAGCGGAAGGAGCGGGGGCTGTCGCAGTTGCCGCCGCAATGTTTAATAAAGTTGACCTTAAAGGGAAAAAAGTAGTTTGCCTGATATCTGGCGGCAATATTGATGTAAACATTTTATCCCGGGTAATTACAAGGGGATTAGTAAAGCAGGGGCGTTCTGCAAGCCTGACGCTTTCCCTGACAGACAAGCCCGGAGAACTGCTGAAAGTCTCCAGCATCATTGCAGCAACAGGGGCGAATATTTTAGGCGTAAACCACAACCGGAGCGCTTTAGGGACTGCGATTACCGCCTGCGAACTGGAAGTTTCCATGGAAACAAGGGATCACAGCCATGTTGCAGAAATCCGAAAAGCTCTAACAGAAGCAGGTTTCCAAATCGTCCATTAACGGGCGGTTTTCCAGAAAGGGTGGCAGGATGAAACAAAACAGGATTTATTATGGCGGAGATTATAACCCGGATCAATGGCCGGAAGAAATTTTAGATCAGGATATTCCCCTGTTTCAAAAAGCTGGGGTCAACCTGGTTACGCTTCCGGTTTTTTCCTGGGCAAAACTTCAGCCATCAGAAGACGAATATTGCTTTGAGTGGCTGGATCGGATGATAGACCGTTTATGGGAAGCTGGAATTTCAATCTGCTTATCCACGCCTACTGCTGCACAGCCTGCATGGATGAGCAGGAAATATCCCGAAATGCTTCCAGTGGATATTTCGGGCCTGCGCCGCACCCATGGCAAACGGGTCAATTTTTGCCCTAACAGCAAAATTTACCGCCATTTTTCCACCAGAATTGCGGAGGAAATGGGAAAACGTTATGGGAAACATCCCGCCGTTGCCCTTTGGCACGTGGCAAATGAATATGGAACCTACTGTTACTGCCCGCAATGTGAAAAGGAATTCCGACAATGGCTGAAACAGCGGTATAAAACCATTGAAGAATTAAACGCACGCTGGAATTTGGCATTTTGGGGGCATACGGTTTATGATTGGGATGAAATCGTGATTCCCAGCGAACGCAACGACGATTACCGTTTTTACCAGCCGGTTTATCTGGATTACCGCCGGTTTATGACCGATTCTAACCTAAACTGTTTCCGCGCCGAGTACGATATTTTAAAACGGTACAGCCCGGAAATCCCTATTACTACCAATATATCGGGGTTTATCCAGCAGCTTGACCAGATGAAATTCTGTAAATATGTAGATATCGCAGGATGGGATAATTATCCATGGCCCACGGATCCGCCTGCCCGTGTTGCCATGAAACACGACCTGATGAGGGGGCTTAAACACGGCAAACCATACCTGATGATTGAACAGGCCCCCAGCCAGCAGAACTGGCAGCCTTACAACGTCCAGAAACGCCCTGGGGAGCTTAGGCGGATTTCCTACCAGGCCATGGCGCATGGGGCAGATTCCGTTATGTATTTTCAAATGCGGCAGTCAATCGCAGGGGTAGAAAAATTCCACAGCGCGCTGATCTCCCATGCAGGCCATGAAAACACCCGTGTATTCCGGGAAATGGCACAAATTGGGCGGGAGCTTTCCGCTATAGGCGGGCAGACTGTCGGCGCTGTCACCAAAAGCCAGGCCGCTTTCCTTTTTGACTGGGACAACTGGTGGGCAGTGGAAGGTTCCAATGGCCCCAGCAAAGATTTACGCTATTTGGAGCAGGTGGAAAAATACTACACTGGTTTTTACAAGCGGCATATCCCGATAGATTTTGTATCTGTTGAGGATGATTTATCAGGCTATAAAGTATTAGCCGCTCCCCTCCTGTATATGGTCAAACCCGGTTTTGCCGATAAGGTTCGGAATTTTGTCCGGGAAGGCGGAACCTTTTTGACAACATTTTTTAGCGGGATTACAGACGAAAACGACCGTGTAACGCTAGGCGGATATCCAGGGGAATTGTCTGATATTTTAGGAATCTGGGTAGAGGAAACCGATGCCTTGCGCCCGGAACAATCCAACTGCATGAAAGGGCTGGGAACGCCGTTTCAAGGGAGTTTTTCCTGCGGCTTGCTGTGCGATGTGGTTCATCTTACTGCGCCGGATACAAAAGCCCTTTGTATTTATGGAGAGGATTATTATAAGGGGAGCCCTTGCGTAACATGCCGCCCTTATGGGGATGGATACGCTTATTATGTTGCCACAGACCCGGAACCCCGTTTTATTGATGAACTGGTTGGACTTTTGATATCGGAATGTGGGCTTGCGCCTGCTCTGGATGCCCCGGATGGGATTGAAACATCTGTCCGCGAAAACGAAAACGGCAGGTTCCTTTATATCCTTTCCTTTCAGAAGGAAGATACCATTATTGATCTTTCACAGACCGGAAAACATTTCCGTAATATTGTAACCGGGCAGAAAGCTGAAAACAAACTGCTGATAAAACCTTTTGACTGCTATATTCTGAAAGAAGAAATATAAAAGTCGTTAGCTTGACGGAATTTTATGGTTTTCGGCTTGCGGTACGCCATCATCCGCAAACCGTTGGTTTGCTGGATGGCTGCAAGAGA
>CAOJXI010000103.1 GCA_948465665.1 uncultured Clostridia bacterium
AGGAACTTTTTAGGAAAGTTCCTCTGGACTCTTCAAACCTTTTTAATCCGCCTTAACTTGTACTCGCCTTAGCTTACTCCCGCAAATTAGCTTTATCAAACTCACATTATTTTAGCACAGATTGGAAATGCTGTATAGCTCATTCAACGAAAGATATTCACAATATTGAAACAAACTACATAATTGAAACCTCTTCCAATTTCTGATATACTGATTAAGAAAGAATTTCAAACAGGGGGGAACAATATGGATAAAGAATGGAACTGGGAAATTTTATCCCCCTCTCTGTCAATCTGTGTATCCCGCCAGCATAAATTCGGAACAGATGCAGTTCTTTTGTCAGATTTTGCGCGGCGGTGCTGTGGATTTTCCTTTCAAAAGAGTTCTGCTTGTGATTTGGGGACAGGCTGCGGCATCATCCCGCTGTTATGGTACCGGCATCCAACAGATCATCCAGTAAAAACCTGGTGTGTTGACATTCAGTCCCAGGCGATTGTGCAATTAAATGCCACTTTGGCCCAATACCCCATTCCTGGTATACAGCCCATAGAATCCGATTTAAAGGACTTAAAGGGGAAGGTACCCTATCAGTCCTGCCATTTAATCACCTGTAACCCGCCTTATAAAAAGCAGGGAGAGGGAATCCTCAGTGGACAGGGGCCGGCACAGACAGCGCGGCATGAAACCCACTGTACCATAAATGATATTGCTGAAATATCGCGCAGGCTCCTAAAAGAAGGCGGGCGGCTGTGCCTGTGCCAAAGGCCGGAACGTCTGGCAGACGTGTTGGAAGCAATGCGTCAAAACCGGATAGAACCAAAGCGGCTGCGGTTTGTGCATAAGGACGCCGGTTCAGCGCCCTGGCTGTTCCTGGTGGAAGGCAGGCTTGGCGGAAAGCATTTTTTGCAGATAGAAGCCCCTTTGTTTATGGAAGATGGGCAGGGGAACCCATCCCAGGAAATAGAACAAATCTATACCCAAAGAAAAAACTTGTAAAAAGAAGAAAAAAGGAAGAAGGCGGAACAATGCCGGGGACGTTGTACGTAGTGGGAACGCCTATCGGGAACCTGTCAGACTTGTCACCGCGGGCTGTGGAAACGTTGCAGGCTGTGGATTTTATTGCAGCAGAGGATACCCGCGTTACGTTAAAAATTTTAAACCATTTTGGAATTAAAAAGCCCCAGGTAAGCTATTATGAGCACAATCTGAGGGAAAGGGGTGAACAAATCGTGCAGCGTATTCAGGCAGGGGAAAGCTGCGCTGTTGTCACTGATGCGGGGATGCCGTGTATCTCCGACCCAGGGGAGGATTTGGTTCGCCTGTGTGCCGAACAGGGGGTTCCTGTTGCCGCCGTACCAGGCCCCAGCGCATTGATAACAGCGCTGGCAGTATCTGGGCTGCCTACGGCGCGGTTTGCCTTTGAGGGGTTCCTGTCCATGAACCGGAAACGGCGCATGGAGCGTTTGGAACAAATACAAAAAGATGACCGTACTTTAATTTTTTATGAAGCCCCCCACAAACTGAGGGACACCCTAAAGGATTTGCTGGAGGGCTTGGGAAACCGCCGGATTTCCCTCTGCCGGGAGCTTACAAAGGTTTATGAAGAAATCCGCCGTACCACGCTGGAGGAGGCTGTTCTGTTTTATAATAAAGAGGAAAATAAACCTAAGGGGGAATTTGTGCTGGTAGTAGAGGGCGTCCCCATAGAAACAGGAGGGGAATCTATGACCTTTGAACAGGCTGTCCAGTTTGCCCAGAACCTGCGGGATGAAGGGATTCCCCCGTCAGAAGCCGCAAAACAGGCGGCAAAACTGTCTAAACAGAAAAAAAACGATATTTACCGGGCAATGTCCGCCGCTGGACATTCAACAGCGCCATAAGGAGGGCTCCCATATGAATGACAGACATCATGTTTTTATCCGCAAATACCTTCCCCTGGCAGGTATGATTTTATTGTCCCTGTCTGGGGCAATCCTTTTGTTTTTTATCCTCTTTCGAGTACAGGTAATAGGGAATTTTTTCCATAAATTATTGGATATCCTAGCACCTATTTTATATGGTATTGTCTTGGCATATCTTCTCTCCCCCATCTGCAACAAGGTTGAAAACGGTCTGCTTGCCCTTTTGAAAAAAAGGAGGGACAGGCAGGCAGCCGCCCCTAAAAAGAATCCTAACAATGTGTTGTCACGCTTTTTCCATAAAAGCAAACTTGGAAAAGTAGAATCTGCTATTTCCGGGGTGGCTATACTTGTTGCCCTGCTGCTCATGCTGCTGGCAGTGTATGGATTAATTGCATTGGTAGTTCCCCAGGTAGTGTCCAGTATCCGAACAATTATTGAATCGCTTCCCTCCTATCTTCAAACGGCTGAAAACTGGATGGTGCAATTTCTGAATGACAATCCCGAAATGGCCCAGACAGTACAGCAGGCAACGGATTCCGCTATTAACTGGCTCCAGAACTGGCTTAGGACTGACCTGCTGCCAAACCTGAACAACATTGTTTCCGGCGTGTCCTCCGGCGTGCTGGGCGTTGTAAATGTTTTGAAAAACCTTGTTATTGGTGTGATTGTGACAAGTTATCTTTTGGCAGGCCGCAAGCGCTTCGCATCCCAGGCGAAAAAGTCCGTTTACAGCCTGCTCCCAGTCAACCTTGCCAATTCCTTTATATCCCATACGAGATTTGCCCATAGGGTTTTTGGGGGGTTTATCAGCGGGAAAATTTTGGACAGCTTAATCATTGGGGTCATTTGCTTTATTGGCTCGTCCTTTATGAAAATCCCTTATTCTATGCTCGTCAGCGTAATTATTGGCGTGACAAATATCATTCCCTTTTTTGGGCCCTTTATTGGGGCAGTTCCCTGCGGCCTTTTGATTTTACTGGCTGATCCCCTGAGATGTTTGTATTTTGTGCTTTTTATCGTTGTCCTCCAACAGTTTGACGGGAATATCCTGGGGCCCAAGATTTTAGGGGATTCCACGGGGCTCTCCAGTTTCTGGGTGTTATTTTCCATTCTGTTGTTTGGGGGATTATTCGGGTTTGTAGGAATGGTGATTGGCGTTCCTGCCTTTGCAGTCATTTATAACCTTGTCACCCAGTTTATTAACCGCCGGCTGGAGAAAAAAGACCTTTCTACAGATACGCAGCTTTATGATAACTTAGAGTATATTGATGAAGAAAATTTAGGATATGTCGAGCGCGGCAAACTGTTGGATGGCAGCAGAAAAAAAGAATAAATATCATTAAAAACAGGTTTGGATTCTTTGTAAAGGGAACCCAGACCTGTTTTTTATAATGGCAGGCAATTTAATAATTGTCGCTTTTTGTTGTAAATTATGAAAATATATGTTATAATAAAATAGAATCCTGTGCTGGAAAGTACAAGATTCAGGGCGCTGCCATAACGGTAGGCGGTTAGCTCCCGAAAGGGAGCAGCTTGAAAAAGTTCTTCTTTGCTCCCTTAACAAAGAAAGGGGGCTGGTCTTATGACAACAAGCGAAGTACTAGAATTATGTCTTGTTATCATCGGGATTTGTAACCTGTTCATACAGATTATAAAAAAGAAGTAATCGCCCTCACCCCAACAAAGTGAACGATTACTTCTGTTCTCAACGGGGGAGCTGACCGTCTATCGGCAGCGCCCTTTTCATGCCTTTATTATACTCTGTTTTATTCAAAAAGTCAATGTGAAAATCAGCGGGATTCCGGCTGGTAAAAACTGACGGGCATCAGCGGACATTTTATGTATATAATTCAACATATCTCCTGTTCCAGGTCGCGGAAAAGATCATCGTCAAAAAAATCTACAATGGAAATTTCCAGTCCGTCACAGATTTTTTTAATGGTAGATATGGTGGCGCTGTTGTTTCTCCCGCTGACAATATTGTTTAATGTTGACTGGGTGACACCGCAAATCGTAGAAAGTTTATTGACAGTAATACTTCTTTGGCGGCATATCGTAATAATACGCAGACGTACCGCAGCCCCAATACTCACGGAATCACCCCTCAAGGGTAGAGCATATCAAACAAATTTAAGACGGAAATGTGTTCATTCAGCCCATATAGACAAAAGAAAATTAATTTTTTTCCTTGACATACGGCGGTAAACCCATTATAACGCATAATAAAAAAAATAATTACCTCATTTGAGTTGACTTTTGAAAAAAGCAATGGTAATATTGACTTAAAATGTTTGAAAAATTTTTGAAATTATTATAACATTTTCGTTACATACTGATTGCAGCCGGAAGACATAAGAGAAAATGCTGGATTTCAGATGATTATGGTATATAAAACAGTGCAAAACGCCCAATTTGGCGGAGGGAAAAGGGTATGGCAATTTCCACAAAGAAGGGGTTCTAGGAAGATTGTAGTTCCTTATTTGTCTTCTGTCGGCGGACGAAGCGTTGTTCAACAACTGTATGCGCTGTATTAATAAAATTCTTTTTTGAGGAAGGTGCGCCATATGATTACTGCTGCAACATCCTTGCAGAAGCCAAAGCCAACAGGCATTAAAAAAGTCCTTCACGATGTTTGGGCTTCAAGATGGCTTCAGCTCTTGATTCTTCCCGGCCTGATTTATTTTATTATCTTTAAGTACATTCCTATTTATGGCGTACAGATCGCCTTCAAGGACTATAAACTGAGGGATGGTATTACTGGCAGTGCCTGGGTGGGCCTGAAACATTTCAAAAACTTTTTTACTGGTCCTTATGCCTACCGTGTTATCCGCAATACCCTGTTACTTAATTTTTACAACCTGATTTTCGGGTTCCCCCTGCCTATTCTCTTTGCACTGCTGCTTAACGAAGTAAAGCAGGTGTTCTTTAAAAAATTTGTCCAGACAGTCAGCTACCTGCCCCACTTTATTTCTACGGCGGCTGTTATTGGTATCCTGGTTATGATGGTTTCCCCTGGTTCTGGCATTGTCAATAAAATCATTACAATGTTTGGGGCAGAACCCATCTACTTTATGATTGAACCTGGCTGGTTCCGCACCTTGTACGTTATTTCCGGTATCTGGACTGGCCTTGGCTGGGGCGCCATTATTTACATTGCCGCCCTTTCCGCTGTGGATCAGGGGCTGTATGAGGCGGCTGCCATTGACGGCGCCAACCGTTTCCACCTGATGTTCCATATTTCGCTCCCTTCCATCATGGGTACTGTAGTGGTTATGTTTATCCTCCGCGTTGGCTCCATGATGTCCGTTGGCTCTGAAAAGGTTCTGTTGATGTACAACGAGCTTACTTATGAAACCGCTGACGTTATCAGTACTTATGTTTACCGCCGCGGCCTTGAGCACAGCGAGTACAGCTTCTCCACCGCCGTTGAAATGTTCAACTCCATTGTGAATATTATCTTCCTGTGGGTTGCCAACTCCCTGTCCAGAAAATTCACCGAAAGCAGCCTGTGGTAATAATTATATTCACAAATGCTTTGTAACGAGGAGGAGCTTGCTTTATGATTGCTGATAAATCCGTATCGTCCAAAGTAATGGACATCATCGTGTATACTACCATGATCATTGTTCTGGTAGCTACGCTGTACCCGGTTCTCTACGTTGTTTCATCCTCCCTGTCCAGCGCCAATGCAAACGACAGAGGTCTTGTCACCATCTTCCCGGTGGATTTCAATATTGAAGCCTACAAAGGCATCTTTTCCATGCCTACCCTTACGAGGGCATTTAGGAACTCAGTTATTATCACAGCGGGCGGTACCGCTATCAATATGCTTTTTACTACATCTTATGCCTATGCCCTTTCCAGAAAGAGGCTGGCCCTGCGGGGAATTTATACCATTGTTGCCATGATCCCCATGTACTTCTCCGGCGGCCTGATTCCTTCCTTCCTGCTCATTTCCCAGAACCTCCATCTGTATAACTCCTGGTGGGCACTGGTTCTTCCAGGCGCTATTAATACCAGCAATATGATTATCATGAGGTCGTTCTTTGTTTCGCTTCCAGCGGAACTGGAGGAATCCGCCTACCTTGACGGCGCCAATGACTTCGTGATCTTCTGGAAAATAATGCTTCCCTTGTCCCAGGCTGTTATGATGACTGTTGGCTTATACTATATGGTAAGCCACTGGAATTCATGGTTCAGCGCAATGGTTTATTTGAATGATGAAGAAAAAATGCCTTTGCAGTATATGCTTCGCCAAATCGTTCTTTTGTCTGCAAACTTGGAGCAGGCGGCATTGGACGGCGAGGCCATTACCGGGAGCAGCATTTACTTTACCAACTATGTGGCGGTTAAGTATGCAACCCTGGTATTCTCCATGGTTCCCATGCTGGCGATTTACCCCTTCATCCAGAAGTTCTTTGTCAAGGGCGTTATGATCGGCTCTGTTAAGGGCTAGTCCTGATTCAAATTTATCACGCTTACCCCTTTGGCCCGTTTGTTGGGCCAGGTTAATAATCATATATACAAGAAAGGAACGAAAACACTATGTTATCTGGTAAGAAAACACTTTCTGTCCTGCTGGCGGCGTTGGTGTGTGCAGGCGCTATGGCGGGCTGTACCAGCAGCACCCCAAGCAACAGCACTGCCCCGTCCAACAGCACTGCCCCATCCACTAGCACCCCCCCCAGCACGTCTTCCACTGCCCCCACAAATTCCGGGGCTTCCTCTGAGGCTTCTAACCAGCCTGCTTCCTATGACAAGGAAGTTACCCTCGAAATTCTCCGCCGCGGCGACGTTCCCACCGAGCCAGTGGAACACCTGCTGGACGATCTCCTGAAAGAGAAATTCAACATGGTATGGAAGAACTCCTATGTAGCCGGCAACGATATGGCTACAAAGCTTTCCACCCTGTACGCGTCCGGCATGGAGCCTGACTTTATCTGGGCTGTCCGTCCTTCCTGGGGCAGTGACGACTGGACTGACGCAGGCTATTTCCGCGGCTTTACCCAGGAAGAAATCCTGACCCTGATTCCTGGTTATGAACATCTGTGGGACAGCCAGGGCGAAGGGATCTTTAAGGGCTACCTGTGGGATTACCTGTCCTGGTCTGACGGTAAGATCTACACCCTGCCTACAGCCCGTGACACTGCTGGTAATATGGCTTGGATGTATCGTAAAGACGTATTTGACAAGTGCGGGATTACCGAGTTCCCCACCAATCCTGATGAGTTCCTTCAGGTTTGCCGTACCATCAAGGAGAAAATGAACATCACTCCTTTGGTTGATACCAATGCCAACCTGTTTGTTGTCTCCAAATGGGGCATGATGTATGGCCTGCCGGATATGCTGCCGGATATGCCTACCTTCAAAAACCCCGTTACAGGCGAATATTATGATTACGTTTATGATTCTGACACATACCGTGACTTGCTAAAACTGGCTTCAACCCTGGTTTCTGAGGGGCTTATGTACAGTGAGTTCGCTACCGCGGAAGCTGATCAGCGTGACGCTTATGTTGGCTTAGGCAACAAGGCGATTATGTTTGACTATCCCGCAAATATTGCGAAGTCCAACAAATTGCAGGTAGATACTGTTCCCGATGTTGACTGGCAGTGGACAGATGTAGTTCCCTCCATCAATCCTGACAAACGGGCTATTAAGAAGGATAACTACCATGCGGCTGACCTCCGCGCCTTTGCGTTCAGCGCAGATGACGACCAGGTTGAGCGTATGTGCGCATTCCTCCAGTGGAGCACCACTGACGAGGGCATTACCTTCCATCAGTACGGTATTGAAGGCAAAACCTATGATGTTGTCGATGGCAAAAAGCAGATTAAGGATCAGTTCCAGACTCCTTTGAAAGCTGAAGGCGACGACCTCAAGAAATGGCAGATTGGCGGCTCCGGCATGTGGAAAGGCGCAGAGTACATCGAGACTTATCAGCCTGTCCTCGCCGAGTGGACCGAGAAGATCCTGAACAACCCCAAGAACGTATATGTTATGCCTCCTGTTATGAAGTATACAGAGGAAGAACAGGCTAAGGAAGCCGAACTGAAGACCAACCTGACCGAAGTTGTCAACAGATGGCTGCTCCTCTTTATGCTTGGCCAGAAGGACATCAACAACGATGCTCACTGGGATGAGTACAAAGCAGAGCTTAAGAGTCTTGGCGTTGACGAACTCAGAGGCATTTATAAGACCGTTTACGAGCGTTCCGGCACCGAGATGTAATCTCAAACCCCTGATTATTTAGCTGTGTAAGCTGAAAACCGCCCTGGAGAAATCCGGGGCGGTTGTTTTTTGGAGAGCGGTTGACAAAAGGGAAAGCATCAGGTATAATAAAAACATAAAGGGCGCTGCCAGCAGACGGTTGGCTCCCGACTAAAAGAACAGAGAAATAAATCGCCGAACTTTTGGAGAGAGCCGGCGATTATTTCTTTTTGTAAATCTGAATGAACAGATTACAGATACCGATGATCATCAGGCAAAGTTCTAAAACCTCACTTGTTGTCATAAGGCAGCCCCCTTTTCGTATGTAAGGGGGTCAAGAAATATTCCCAAAGGGGGAACGGCCCCCTGCCGGGAGCCAACCGCCTACCGTTTATGGCAGCGCCCTGGGGGAGCGCCTTTCGGCGCTTACCTCCATAATGTATTATACCGCAGGATTCGACATTTTACAAGGGAA
>CAOJXI010000104.1 GCA_948465665.1 uncultured Clostridia bacterium
AGGAAAGCCCCCTGGTCCCGAAACCTTTTTAATCCGCCCTAGCTTGTACTCATCTTAGTTCTCTCCCGCAAATGGGCTTTAAAGAACCCACATTAAATTATAAAAATTTTACCTTTTCTGACCTTGTTTTTTATACGAATTCACATTATAATTATTTTATAGTCCTAATTCTGAGAAATGATGGACAATCTGAAAGGTGGTATAACAAAAATGTACGATGTTTCCAAAGGCTACGAAGCCGCCAAGGAATTTTACGCACAATATGGTGTTGATGTGGACAAGGCGATAGAAATTTGTGATAAAATCCCGCTCTCCATCCATTGCTGGCAGGGTGACGACGTAATCGGCTTTGAGAAGTCTTCCGGCTCATTAACCGGGGGCATCCAAACAACCGGCAACTATCCAGGGAAAGCGCGGACAGCGGACGAACTGCGTGCAGATTTGGATTTTGCAATGAAATACATCCCCGGCGCAAAAAAGGTAAACCTCCATGCAAGCTACCTGGAAGCTGATACTTATGTAGACCGCAACGCGATTGAACCAAAGCATTTTGAGAAATGGGCGGACTGGGCGGTTTCCCGTAACCTGGGCCTGGACTTTAACCCAACCTATTTTTCACATCCCAAGAGCGAAAACGGAACATTGTCATCCGCCGACGAAGAAACCCGTAAATTCTGGATTGAGCATGGAATCCGCTGCCGCCGCATAGGGCAGTATTTCGCAGACCGTACCGGCAAACCCTGCGTAATTAACCATTGGACTCCTGATGGTGATAAGGAATTCCCTGTGGATACCCTTGGGCCCAGACTTCGCCTGAAAGACAGCTACGACCAGATTTTTGAAGCTACTAAGGATGTAAAGGATGTTATCGATGGTATTGAATCCAAGGTGTTTGGCATTGGTCTGGAAAGCTATACAGTTGGTTCCCATGAATTTTGTATGGGATATGTAATGAGCAAAAACATCGACCATATTATTATGACTTTGGATACCGGGCATTATCATCCAACTGAAGTTGTTTCCGCTAAACTGGGCGCTGTGTTTGCTTTTTCAAATGAAGTCCTTTTACATGTGTCCCGCCCTGTCCGCTGGGATTCCGACCATGTAGTGGCGTTTGACGACGAAACCCGCGCTATTATGGAAGAACTTGTCCGGCTGGGAAAATTGGAACATACATATATTGCTACTGATTTCTTTGACGCTTCTATTAACCGTACCGTTGCCTGGATTACCGGCCTGCGCAATGTGAGAAAAGCTATCCTGAGCGCCCTTTTACAGCCCGTTGGTATGATGAAAGAGACAGAGGCTAAAGGGGATTTCTCCGGCCGCCTTGCAATCGTCCAGGAATTTAAAGCTGCTCCCTTTGCTATGGTTTGGGATCATTACTGCCGGAAAACCAACGCAGGCGTTGGCCTCGAATGGCTTGAAGAAGCAAGGAAATATGAGAAAGACGTTCTTTCCAAAAGGTAATTATTCTGCCTGATGGATTTGTAAACTGCTTTGACATGAATAAAAAAGGTGCGCCTTGAATGAAGCTTCATTCAGGCGTACCTTATTCGCTCAATAGCGTTCGTTTCTTTTCTTAACTGCTAAACTGCTTTGTTATTTTTTGTTCCTCTCCGCGCATTGGGGGCAGATGCCGTAAAATTCCAGATGGTGCCCTGTTATTTGATAGCCTGTTGTTTGGGAAAGAGATTCTTCCAGGACGTGAAGCGGGCACCCGTCAACGGGTATCAATTGCCCGCAGCTTGTACACGCCAAATAATGGCAGTGGCGGCTGTCATTTAATTGGTAATGGGTGATGCCGTCTGCTCCAACACTCTTTCGCAAAATTCCTTTTTCGGCTAAGGTCGCTGCCGTCCGGTAGATGGTTGAAAGGCTTATATGGGCGTTCCCCGTTTTGCTTAACGCCTGATATATCCCCTCTGCTGTAATTGGCGCCCGGTTTGATTCCAGAAAGGTTAATACTGCTATACGGCTTTTTGTCCGCTTTAAATCTTTGTCTTTTAACAGATCGCCCATAATAGTATCCTCGCTTCCCGTTTGTTTCCTGGATTATTATACTACCAGGATTTCACGCTGTCAAATAACATAGCTGTTTACAGGTGGTTTTCCTAAACCTGATTTGAGAGGAGGTTATTTTATAGAGAACGTCCATAAAGAACATCGTTTGAGGCTTCGGAAGCGTTTCTGTGAGGAGGGCCTCCGATCCTTTGAGCCCCATCAGGTGCTGGAGCTGCTTTTAACTTATGCTATCCCGCAAAAGGATGTTAATCCGCTTGCCCATGATTTGCTCAATACTTTTGGTACGATTGATAAAGTTTTTGAAGCGCCGCAGGAAAAGTTAATCAAAGTAAAGGGAATGGGGGAGTACTCTGCAACCCTTATCAGATTGGCTGGAGCGGTTTCAGTCTATTATAAAGATTCTAAAAACCGGGATATGCAGATTCTGGATTCTACGGAAAAGCTTGGGGAATTCCTGATACCTAAATTTTTGGATAAAACCGTTGAATGTTCGTATCTTTTATCTATGGATAACCGCTTAAACCTGTTGAACTGTACCATGATTTCAGAGGGATCTGTTACGGAAACGCCTTTCCCCCTGCGGAAAGTGATGGACACACTGCTGAATTTTCGGGCTACGGCGGCAGTCATAGCGCATAACCATCCAAATGGGTTTGCACTTCCTTCCAGTACAGACCGGCTCATGACGCAGGAATTACAGGATTGTTTAAAGAAAATTGAAGTTGAGTTGTTAGACCATATTATTGTTTCCGGTTCTGATTTCGTTTCGCTTAGGAATTCCGGGATGCTGAACCAATATTAATTCTTTTTAAAAAATTATTTATATAGGAGTCCATTTTTATGATAATTGAACCTAAAGTAAGAGGATTTATATGTACAACTGCCCATCCGGCAGGCTGTGCGCAGAATGTTAAAAATCAGATTGAGTATGTAAAAGGAAAAGGAACCTTCCAAGGGCCGAAAAAGGTTTTAGTGCTGGGGGCATCCACAGGATATGGCCTTTCTTCCCGCATTGCAGCAGCCTTTGGAAGCAGGGCGGCGACCATTGGGGTGGGCTTTGAAAAGTCGGCTTCCGGGAACCGTACCGCCTCTGCCGGATGGTACAATACCGCTGCTTTTGAACAGGAAGCCGCAAAGGAAGGGCTGTATGCAAAAACCATTATTGGTGACGCTTTTTCCCAGGAAATCAAGGAACAAGTCATTGAATTGATTCGGAAGGATTTGGGGAAAGTGGATTTTGTGGTGTATAGTATCGCCGCGCCGCGCCGTACCGCGCCCGACGGCAAAACTTATACCTCTGTACTCAAACCCATCGGCAAGCCGTATAGCGATAAAACCATTGATTTAAAAAACTGTTCCGTTGTCCCTGTAACAGCCCAGCCTGCTGAGCAGCAGGAAATAGGGGATACTGTCAAGGTAATGGGCGGTGAGGATTGGATGCTTTGGATGGACGCCCTCGCCCAAGCGGATGTGTTAGAGGAAAATGTGAAAACTGTCGCTTACTCTTATATCGGGCCAGAAGTAACCTATCCTTTATACCGCCTTGGCACCATTGGAAAGGCAAAAGAAGATTTGGAAGCATCTGCGAAAAAGATTACCAAGGCTCTGGCCTCTAAACACGGTTCCGCCTTTGTGTCAGTGAATAAAGCCCTTGTCACCCAAGCCAGCGCTGCTATTCCTGTCGTGCCCCTTTATATTACCCTGCTTTTTAAGCTGATGAAGGAATTAGGGCTGCATGAGGACTGTATTGCCCAAATGGATCGACTATTCCGGGAAAAGCTGTTTATTGCTTCTCCCATACTTGATGAGGAAGGCCGTCTTCGGGTGGACGACTGGGAGCTGAAACCAGAGGTTCAAAATGAGATTGAAAAACGCTGGCCGGCTGTTTGCAGTGAAAACCTGGAAGAACTGGCAGATGTCCAGGGGTATTGGAAAGACTTTTATAATCTGTTCGGTTTTGAGGTGGACGGCGTGGATTATTCCCAAGACATTTCTCCAGAGGTTTCAATCCCCAGTGTTTCATAAAAACCTGTATTCACAACCGTTAATGGGCATTTTGGAGGCGTTATGAAAGATTTCAGCTCTCTGTTTTCCCGTATCCTTACTATTGATCTTCCCGAAGCTTTGCTGAAAGGGGAGATTGTACAAATTCAAGCGGACAAAACAAAACGTACCCTTGACATCCAGATATCCATGCAGGAACTCGTAGCCCGCTCTATTCTCTCCCAGGCAGAACAGCATCTTTCCGAAAAGCTGGGCGTTAATTTTACTGCTTTGCATCCCCGCTATCCTTCCGCACTGTTTACCAGTGGGTACCTCCCTGAACTAATCCTGGCAGTCAAACGCCAGGGGGCGTTGGTGAACGGCTTTTTTGACGACTGCCGTTCAGATTTTATTGACGGCACTTTGCGTATTTACCTGTCCCACGGCGGGTTTGACATCCTGAAAAAAATTGGATGTGACCGGATGCTCCGGCAGGTAATCCAGGAGGAGTTTTCCCTTGATGTTCCAGTAGAGTTTGACGGCGTGCTGGAGCTTTCCAAGGAGGAAAAGGAGAGCATTGCTGTCATAGAGCTTCCGCCGGAGGGATTCCAGACCAGCACAGAGGGAAGTCCCATGCCAAAACCTTCTGCATCTGCTGCACCGTCGCCATCCTCCTTCCGCTCGGCAGACGGGAAGCCGCGCAGCACGCGGCGCAAAGGAGGGCCGATTTCAGGGGAACGCCAGACAATGCGCGTTACCTTTGATATCTCCAATACTCCTATTGAACCAGATACTATGACTGTCTTTATGGGAAAGGCTATCCGTGAAACGCCTATCCCCCTGAATAATGTACAGCAGGACAGCGGGCGTGTTACCGTTTGGGGGGAAATCTTTTCAGTAGATAAGAGATTTTCCCGTGATGGGACTAAGTGTATTTACGCGATTCACATAACCGATTATACCAATTCCAATACCTTGAAATTTATTGTAGACAAAGAACAGGAAAGCGCTATGGACGAGTTGAAGTCCGGCGTTATATTGGCGGTACAGGGGGAAGTAGACTACGATAAATATGACCGTGAAATCGCCATACGGCCTTTTGATGTGTGCATTGTCAAAAAGAAAGAGAAAAAAGACCTGGCGGAGAAAAAAAGGGTGGAGCTCCACTGTCATACCAATATGTCTGCTATGGACGCCGTTTCCAGTACTGAAGCCTTGGTAAAGCAGGCATACAAATGGGGACATAAAGCGCTGGCTATTACTGACCATGGAGTGGCGCAGGCTTTCCCTGACGCAATGAACGCTGCCGCCAAGTTGGACGGGTTTAAAATCCTTTATGGGATGGAAGCTTATTTCGTCAATGATCTTGTCCAGGTAGTGGAGGGAAGCGTTGACCAGACCTTTGCAGAGGGTACATTTATTTCATTTGATATTGAAACAACGGGACTTTCCGCTGCCACGGAACGGATGACCGAAATTGGAGCTGTTAAGATTGTAAAAGGGGAAATTGTTGAGACCTTTAATACCTTTGTCAATCCCGAAATGCCGATTCCCTCCAAAATATCACAGCTTACCAGTATTACAGACAGCATGGTTGCTGACGCGCCACTGGAAGGGGAGGCTTACCGGAAATTTTTGGAATTTTGCGGGAACCCGGAAGAATGTGTGCTGGTTGCCCATAACGCATCCTTTGATACTGGCTTTATGAAAGCCACAGCCGCCCGCCTTGGGGAAAAATTCCCATATACCTTTTTGGATACAGTCCAGTTAAGCCGGAGCCTTTTCCCGGATTTGAAAAACCACAAGCTGGATAAAGTAGCCCAGTTTTTAAAGCTGCCTGCCTTCCAGCATCACCGCGCCTGTGACGATGCGGCCATTTTGGGGAAAATCCTGCTGGAAATGTTTAA
This sequence comes from uncultured Clostridia bacterium, assembly GCA_948465665.1. Classification (GTDB taxonomy): domain Bacteria; phylum Bacillota; class Clostridia; order Oscillospirales; family Ruminococcaceae; genus UBA1405. The sequence goes on from CAOJXI010000104.1 coordinate 5,916, forward strand.
GCGTCTTCAGGGGAGGAATATCCTTACAACCGCGCAGATTAACAGCGGCCTTACTGGCGGCGATCCGAAAAAGTTACCGAGTTACCATCAAATATTGCTGGTACGGAACTTAACTGGGCTGAAAAACCTGTACCGTTTGATTTCTATGGGGCATCTCAACTATTTTTATAAGCGCCCCCGCGTACCCAAAAGCGAGCTGATTAAATACCGTGACGGCCTACTGGTAGGTTCGGCCTGTGAATCCGGGGAACTTTTTCGGGCTGTTGTAGAAGGAAAACCAGAAAGGGAGCTTTTGGAAATTGCGTCCTTCTATGATTATCTTGAAATCCAGTCTATCGACAATAACCGTTTTATGATCCTGGAAGGGATGGCAAAAGACGAGGAACAGCTAAAAGAGTTTAACCGTGTCATTGTCCGGTTAGGCGAAAAGCTCAATAAGCCCGTTGTAGCAACCTGCGATGTACATTTCCTGAAAAAAGAGGATGCTATTTACCGGGAAATCCTTATGTCAGTCCAGGGGTTCCAAAACGCTGCTAACCAGCCGCCTCTATATCTAAAGACCACAGATGAAATGCTGGAGGAATTTTCCGCATACCTTGGGAAAGAAAAAGCCTATGAGATTGTTGTGGAAAACACCAACAAAATAGCCGACATGGTGGAAAAAATCAAGCCTATCCCGGACGGCACTTATCCGCCCTCTATCGACGGGGCGGAAGAAGATTTGCAGCGCATCACCTGGGGAAAAGCCAAGGAGATGTTCGGCGACCCCCTGCCGGAACTGGTTAAGGACAGGCTGGACAGGGAATTAACCTCCATTATCAAAAATGGTTTTGCGGTACTGTATATCATTGCCCAGAAGCTGGTCAGCAAGTCAATGAGCGATGGTTATTATGTTGGTTCGCGCGGCTCGGTTGGATCGTCCTTTGTGGCAATCATGGCTGGCATTTCCGAGGTAAACCCGCTGCCGCCCCATTATGTCTGCCCCAAGTGCAAACACAGCGAATTTATTACTGACGGTTCCTATGGTTCCGGTTTTGATTTACCGGAAAAGGACTGCCCAAACTGCGGGACGCATATGAACCAGGACGGGCACAATATTCCCTTTGAAACGTTCCTCGGCTTCAAAGGTGACAAGTCTCCGGATATTGACCTGAATTTCTCCGGCGAATACCAGGCCCGTGCCCATCGGTATACAGAAGAATTGTTTGGCTCGTCCCATGTATTTAAAGCAGGCACGATTTCAACCGTAGCTGAAAAAACTGCTTATGGGTATGTAAAAAGATATTTGGAAGAAAAGGGGAGGATTGTCCATCGGGCGGAGGAACTGCGCCTTGCGGCGGGCTGTACCGGAGTAAAACGCACCACTGGGCAGCATCCGGGGGGCATGGTTGTTGTTCCTAACGCATACGATGTTTATGATTTTTCACCGGTTCAGCATCCTGCTGATTCTGCCGATTCAGGCATTGTCACAACACATTTCGACTTCCACTCCCTTCATGACACCATCCTGAAGCTGGATAATCTGGGGCATGATGTTCCGACACTTTACAAATATCTGGAAGATTTAACTGGAACCAGCATTATGGACGTTCCTATGAACGACAAGAAAGTTTATTCCTTATTTACCTCCCCGGAAGCTTTGGGGCTGACCAAAGAGGACATTGACTGCAATACGGGAAGCCTTTCCCTGCCGGAAATGGGGACTCCCTTTGTCCGCCAAATGCTGGAAGAATGTCAGCCGAAAAACTTTTCCGACCTGCTGCAAATTTCCGGCTTGTCCCATGGGACTGACGTTTGGCTGGGGAACGCCCAGGAACTTATTCACAACAAGACCTGCACTATTTCAGAAGTTATCGGTACCCGCGACAGCATTATGACTTACCTTATCCAAATGGGTTTGGAACCCAGTATGGCTTTTAAAATTATGGAGATTACCCGTAAGGGGTTAGCTACAAAACTGCTGACCCAGGAACATATTGATGCTATGAAAGAACACAATGTCCCGCAATGGTACATTGACAGCTGCTATAAGATTAAATATATGTTCCCCAAATCACATGCAAGCGCGTATATTATTGCCGCCGTTCGGCTGGGTTGGTATAAAATTTACAAGCCTTTGGAGTATTATGCGGCTTTCTTTACAGTGCGCGGGGGAGATATTGACGCGGACGCCGCTATTCAGGGAAGGGACGCCGTTAAACTGAAAATGGAGGAAATGAAAAATAAGGGGAATGAGAGGACAACAAAAGAAGAAGATCAATATACCATTTTACAGATACTCAATGAAATGATGGCTAGAGGGCTTTCCTTTTTGCCAGTGGATTTGTATAAATCCGCTGCGTCAAGGTATTTGCCGGAAGATGGAAAATTAAGGCTTCCTTTTTCTGCTTTGAAGGGTTTGGGGGAAAATGCCGCCAAAGCTTTGGAGGAAGCAGGAAAACAGGGGGAATACCTTTCGGCGGATGAAATTTCTGCCAGATCAGGGACTTCTAAGACTGTTGTTGATCTGCTCCGGGGAGCGGGTGCGCTTCAGGGATTGCCGGAAACAAGCCAGATGACTTTCTTTTAATAAAGCTGATTTGCGGGAGTAAGCTAAGATGAGTACAGGCTAGGGCGGATTAAAAAGGTTTCGGGTCCAGGGGGCTTTCCT
>CAOJXI010000105.1 GCA_948465665.1 uncultured Clostridia bacterium
CCCCCGAAGCAATTCCAGCGGGCTTTTGATTTTAAATACTGACGAAACGGTTAGTTATCAGTCTTTTAGGTAAGGTTTCTGTTATCTTTAAGCCTGCTGGGGTATTTCGCGCCTGCGGGCGCGACCAGGGGGCTTTTGAGGAAAGCCCCCTGGACCCGAAACCTTTTTAATCCGCCCCAGCCTGTACTCGCTTGAGCTTATCCCCGCATCAAATATTTTCCGTTCTTATTCCTTATCCGTTATGGTACGGTGGAATTCCTGCAAAGACTTAACTTCCAATGCGCCGGATTTCTTTACCGCCTTGATTCCCTCAATACTGGCCTTGGCAGCAGCCATAGTTGTCATATTGGATATCCTGTTCTTAATAGCCGCTTTCCGAATATAACTGTCGTCGCTGGTACTTTGTTTGCCAACCGGCGTATTAATGATCATATTAATTTTCCGGTTTGCAATCATATCCAGAATATTCGGCCTGCCCTCGCTGATTTTGTTCACCTTTTCGGCTGGAATTCCCGCTTTGGTAATAGCCATATAGGTTCCGCTTGTCGCCATAATATGGAACCCGCACTCATGGAACCCCTGGGCGACCTCAACCAAATCCGGCTTGTCACGGTCGCTGACGCTGATTAAAACAGTGCCAGACAGTGGCAGTTTTGTTTGGGTAGCTTCCTGTGATTTATAGAACGCTTCCCCAAAGTTAGCGGATAGCCCCAAAACCTCGCCAGTAGAACGCATCTCCGGCCCTAAAACGGGGTCTACCTCCTGGAACATGTTAAAGGGGAATACAGCTTCTTTTACTCCATAATGGGTAAACTTCTTTTCTTTCAGGGAGGGGATAGGGGAGGGACGGCCTGTAAGCCTTGTTGTCATCGCATCAGTTGCCAGTTTAACCATATTGATATTGCATACTTTGGAAACAAGGGGAACTGTCCGTGAAGCCCTGGGGTTTGCCTCCAGAACATAAACCTTTCCATCCTCAATGGCATACTGCATATTCATCAGCCCAACTACGTGCATTTCAATAGCTATGCGTTTGGTATAGTCCTTAATGGTGTGAATCTGTTCAGGGGTCAGTGTCTTCGGTGGAAGAACGCAGGCTGAATCTCCTGAATGAACACCTGCCAATTCAATATGCTCCATTACGGAAGGAACAAAAACATGTTCCCCATCACTGATAGCATCGGCTTCACACTCGGTGGCATTGTGTAGGAAGCGGTCAATCAAAATGGGCCGGTCTGGGGTAACGCCAACCGCCTGTTCCATATAGTAAATCATGGATTCATCATCATAAACCACTTCCATACCCCGCCCTCCCAGAACATAGGAGGGGCGTACCATTACCGGATAGCCAATCTGTTTGGCAATGGTCAAAGCATCACTGACCGTTACCGCCATACCGGATTCCGGCATAGGGATATCCAGCTTGTCCATCATTACACGGAACAGATCGCGGTCCTCTGCCAGATCAATGGTTTCCGGGGTGGTTCCCAAAATGGAAACGCCTGCTTTTTTCAGGGAGGAAGCCAGGTTCAAAGGCGTTTGCCCGCCAAACTGGGCAATGACCCCAACTGGCTTTTCCTTGTCGTGGATGCTGAGGACATCTTCCAGGGTCAGGGGTTCAAAGTAAAGTTTATCTGAAGTATCATAATCAGTGGAAACCGTTTCCGGGTTGCAGTTGACGATAATGGTCTCAAATCCCAGTTTCTTTAGGGCAAGGGCTGCATGGACGCAGCAGTAATCAAATTCAATCCCCTGTCCAATCCGGTTCGGGCCCCCGCCAAGAATCATAACCTTCCGTTTATCGCTGCAAGGGCTTTCATCTTTAATATGGTAACTGGAGAAATAGTAGGCGGAATCTTTTGTCCCGCTGACGTGGACGCCTTCCCAGCCCTGGACAATCCCGTAACGTATCCGTTCCTGGCGGATAACGTCTTCCGATACCTTCAATATTTGGCTGAGGTACCGGTCAGAAAAACCGTCCAGTTTGGCAGTTTTTAGGACTTCCTGCCCGGGGATGCGTCCTGCATACCCCTTTAGTTTTTCTTCTTCGTCTACCAGTTCCTTCATCTGTTCAATAAAGTAACGCTTAATCTTGGTCAGTTCATGCAGTTCGTCAATACTTGCCCCTTTCCGCAAGGCTTCATACATAATGAACTGCCGTTCGCTGGTAGGGTTCCTCAGCCGGTTTAAAAGCTCCTCTTTGCTCAGCCCTGCCAGTTTCTTAACGCCTCCCAGGCCATAACGCCCGTTTTCCAGGCTGCGGATTGCCTTTTGGAAAGCTTCCTTGTAGGTTTTCCCAATGCTCATAACCTCGCCGACAGCGCGCATTTGTGTCCCAAGCTTGTCCTGTGCCCCGTGGAATTTTTCAAAAGCCCAGCGTGCAAATTTAATGACAATATAATCCCCGCCAGGTACATATTTATCCAGGGTTCCATATTTGCCGCAGGGGATTTCATCCAGCGTCAGCCCAGCGGCAAGCATTGCCGAAATCAGCGCAATCGGGAAACCTGTCGCCTTAGACGCGAGCGCCGAAGAACGGGAGGTACGCGGGTTAATTTCAATGACTACAATCCTGTCCGATACAGGATCATGGGCAAACTGGACGTTGGTTCCGCCAATTACCTGGATAGCCTCTACAATTTTATATGCCTGCTCCTGAAGGCGGTTCTGTACCTCCTTTGGAACAGTCAGCATAGGCGCGGAACAGAAAGAATCGCCTGTGTGTACCCCCATAGGGTCGATATTCTCAATAAAGCACACAGTAATCATGTTGTTCTTTGCATCCCGGACTACTTCAAGCTCCAGCTCTTCCCATCCAAGGATGGATTCCTCAACTAAAACCTGTCCAACCATGCTTGCCTGAAGCCCGCGTTCGCATACGGTTTTCAGTTCGTTTACATTATAAACCAAGCCGCCGCCTGCGCCGCCCATGGTGTATGCCGGACGCAGTACAACCGGATAGCCCAGTTTATCCGCTATGGCTAACGCTTCATCAACTGTATATGCTACCTCGCTGCGCGCCATCTCAATTCCCAGCCTATCCATGGTGTGCTTGAATTCAATACGGTCCTCCCCGCGCTCAATTGCGTCAACCTGAACGCCGATTACCTTTACATTGTATTTGTCCAAAACTCCCGCCTGGTTTAATTCTGAACAAAGATTTAACCCTGACTGTCCCCCCAGATTTGGCAGTAATGCGTCGGGACGTTCTTTTTCAATGATTTGTGTCAGCCGTTCCACATTTAGCGGCTCTATATAGGTTACATCCGCAGTTTCCGGGTCGGTCATAATTGTTGCCGGATTAGAATTTACCAGAACAATTTCATATCCCAAACGCTTTAAGGCTTTACATGCCTGCGTCCCGGAATAGTCGAATTCACACGCCTGGCCGATAATGATTGGGCCAGAGCCAATTATGAGTACCTTGTGAATATCATTCCTCTGCATAATTTCTCCTCACATCTTTTTCGGTTTTTTGGTTTCTTTCAGGGATTTCTACGCTTCTTTCTAGTTTACCCGAAAATATGGGAATTGACAACAGGAAATCCGAAAGCAATCTTGTCAAATTTTGACCTTACATTATATATTTTGACTATAAATGTTTTTTAACATTAATTTTGAAAGGGGATTCATGGGATTATAGTGGTTTTTACAGGCTGGAAATAAAAAAATCTGTGGGTCTGTCCTGAATTGATACATAAATATCCTTGACAATCAGTATATGCCATGTTATAATCCAACTGTATTAAACGGAATAGTACAGTTAATACAAAAAGGAAGGAAAGGAAATGATAATACTTGACAATCAGGATCGCCGTCCTATCTATGAGCAGCTAAAATCAAGGATAACCGAGCTGGTTTTAATGGAAGTCTACCCGCCGGATATGCAGCTTCCGTCAGTGCGGAGCCTGGCGCGGGAGCTTGGGGTAAACCCCAACACAGTGCAAAAGGCATACCAGGAGTTGGAGCGGGATAAAGTTATCTATACAGTAAGCGGGAAGGGCAGCTTTATTTCAGCCAATCCCCTTGCCAAAGAACGCCGCCGCAAAGAGGCATTGGAAAGGCTGGAGGAGGCTGTGAAGTCCTGCCGGCGGATAGGGATACCAGGGGATGAAATCCAGCAAAAGGTGACAGAAACTGTTAATCAGCAGGGAGAGGGGGAACCCAAATGATCCAGGCAAAAGACCTTGTAAAACGCTTTGGGGACAAGACCGCTTTACAGGCAATGAATGTGACAATACAGCCAGGCTCTATCTATGGGCTTGTGGGTACTAACGGTTCCGGGAAATCAACGTTTCTGCGGCTGGTGGCCGGCGTATATTATCCCGACGGCGGCAGCATCCAGATAGAGGGAAAAGATGTTTTTGAACAGGAATCCCTGAAAGATAAGGTTTTCTTTGTCCCGGATGAGTTGTATTTTCTGCCCCAGTCTACTGTTGAAGATATGGCGCGGTTTTATGCTGACCAGTATTCAGGCTGGGATTGGGAGTATTACAGGAAATTAAGCAAAATTTTCCCTATCAGTACAAAAGGCAGGCTGAATACGTTTTCAAAGGGGATGCAGCGGCAGGCGGCAATTCTGCTGGCGCTGTCGGCAAGGTGCAGCTACCTGCTGCTGGATGAGGCTTTTGATGGGATTGATCCGGTCATTCGCGGGGCAGTCCGCCGTATGATTGCGGACGAGGCCGCGCAAAGGGATATTACTGTTATCATCAGTTCCCATAACCTGCGGGAGCTGGAAGACCTTTGTGACTATATAGGTTTGGTGCATAATGGGTCTGTCCTGTTTTCACAGGAACTGGATGAGCTCAAGCTGGGATTCTGCAAAGTACAGGCGGCGTTCCGCCCGGAACGGGATATAAAGGAGTTTTCCGGGCTTTCCATTATGCAGTATGAGAAACGCGGAAGCCTGTTCAGTATGGTTGTAAAGGGGAACAGCAGCCAGGTTTTGGAGTATCTGGAGCAGTTCCAGCCGGTTTTTACAGAGGCGCTCCCTTTAACCTTGGAGGAAGTATTTATTCATGAAATGGAGGAGGTCGGATATGACTACAACAACATTGTCTTTTAAAAAGAGATTTTTCCGGCTGTATGTCTCCACACTGAAACAGAATTTAGGGCTGATTTTCCTGCTGACCGCAGTAACTTTTTTCTTTTTTCCCATTGCAAACGGGATTGAAATGCTCCATGTTATGACAAGCTATCGTGACGATATGTTCCAGATTGTCCTGGAGGACAGTTCTTTTTACCATATGTGCGGTGCAGCGGATATTTATGGGGAAGCTTCAATATGGTTTTTTCCGGTTTATGTGCTGGCTGCCCCAATTCTGACAGTCTGTTCCCTCTGCCGCCCCCTTCATAATCGGCGGGCTGCTGATTTATATAATTCCCTGCCGTTATCGCGTAAGGGGATGCTTGGAGTCTGGCTGGCCGCCGGGATGACCATTACAGCAATTCCGCTTTTTGTGGGGTTGGTATGTACCCCTTTTGCCGCATTGCTCCTGCATTATCCGCACTTCCACCCGCTTTTAATGCTGTGGGATTTCTTCCTGCTCCTTTTGGCGTTGTTCAGCGTTATGTCTATTGTAATGCTCTGTGCGGTTTGTACCGGCACTACCTTTGATTGTGTTGTATTTTCCGGTCTGCTGTTCGTGCTGCCCATATCGCTTTGGGGAATACTTAAAACTATGTGTCAAGGGTTTGCTAATGGGTGGCAGATTTCAGACGGGGCTGTAGATACAACTCTGGGGCTTCTTTTCCCTGTCGCCGGATTAGTAAAACATTTCAAATGGTCAGAATTTGATTTAGGCGGCGGGGCTTGGATTGGAGTACCATATATCCTGTTTTGGGCTGCGGCTGCCTGCGTGTTATATGGGGTTTCCTTCTGCTATATTCACCGCCGCAAAAGCGAAATGTCCGGCAGCCTTAACAGGAATTCCGTTTTGGAAGCCATTATTTGTGTTGTATCGTCAATGGTCGGAGGTCTTGCCATTGGTGCTCTGTTTACAACGTTACTGTTTCTGGATATTGAAAAATATACATGGCTTTCCACGGTCGTGTTTTCTGCCATTGGCGGCGGGCTGATCTTTGCAATTGCAGAAGCAGTATTAAGCCGCGGTTTTCACAGGCTGAAAAAGCAGTTGGCCCATGCCGGCGCGGCTATGCTGGCTATGGCGGCGGTAAGCGGCGGCGTGGTTTTTTACTGCGAGGTTATTGTTGAGGACTATATGCCAAATTTCTCTCAAATTGAGAGTATATCTGTTGAGGATGATCCTGGGCTGTATAAAATGGTTTCTGGGGTTCTGATAGCAACGGAAAACGCAAGAGGCGTAACCTACTTAGAAAACATTCCTCTGGTTTTACATTCTGAAGATGCAATAAAGCAGGTTTATGATCTCCAAAAGCATATTATTGAGGAAGGGAATTTGGAGAGCCGGTATGGAATAGATTGGGATAAACGATATAGCAGTGTCAGCGGGTTTCAATTTACCTATCATCTGAAAAATGGAAAAGAAATCACAAGGCATTATTACCTGTCAAGTTTTACTTTAACGGAAGAAGCAGTCCAGTTATATGGACACGAGGAATACATCCGGCAGGCGATTTCCCTGTTTAACCCGGAATACGAGCCATATATACAGGAGCTTTCTATATTGGACGGTTTGCAGCTAAGGGAGGAAACATTCCCTAACCAGCAGCAGGACAGCCAAAAATTTCAGCGCCTGCTGAATACCTTGTCCAGAGAGTTTATAGATATGGATCCAAACGTCTATTACAAGGAAACCGAAACGCCTGTTGCCTGGCTGAAATATAATTACCCAAATACAAAAAAACGAGACGAATATATAAAGGGAGAAATTATAAGTTTCCATGGTATGATTCCCATTTATACCAGCTTTACTGAAACAATGAACCTGCTTATAGAATACGGCTATGGGAACCTGCTGGAGCTGGATGTTTCCCCAGTAAAGAAAGCGGTTATTACCAATTCAAATAGATATTTGGACAGCGAGGATATTTTAGGCAGGACTTTTATAGCTGCTCATTATAGCTTTGCAGAGGTAAGAACCTGGATTGACACTTTGCTGTTGGAAAAATCCCAGCAAAAGGATTCTGAAGAGAACAACAATGACAAAGAGGAAAAACTATATATTGAAGAAATCACAAACCAGGAGTTTTTAGAGATTATTCCTAAAATGAGGATAAGCACAAATAATACAGAAGAGTGGAGGAAAGAGACATCCACTAAAAAGGTTATCATATGCACTAATGATGATTATATAGGTCGTTATATCGAAGAATAATGAAATAGCCGCCTGCCATATAAAGTTTATGGCAGGCGGCTTTGTCTGCTGGAAAATCAGCCCCCCATGTTGGGGTTTGTCTCAGCAAGTTCCTCAAAAGGGGCAGGGGCAGCCACATAACGTTCCAGCCTGCGGATTCCCTGGACTGTCACTGTTTTAGAGTCTTTATCATAAACCGATTCCATACGGATAGGCCCTTTGGAATCCCAATGGTATACAACAGTGTCTTCCCCGTTCAAAGCAGGGAAAGTCAGCGAGCCGGAACCCGAAAAAGAAGGCTCTCCCGGAAAGGAAAGGTAATAAAAGGAAATCCCCGGATAAGCGGAATGAATGGCAGCAATAGGGGTGTGGGTATAAAAAAGATTTACATCGCCCTGGTTTTGGGAAGGGGAAAAAGTAAATACAGCCGTATATTTATTGGAATCATCCAGGGAAAAACGGATTTGGGATTCCCCGGCCTTTTCCTGTGCAGTTTCAAATAAACGCCCTCCGTCTGCTATTACCCTGCCTTCTGCGACATCCTTTGGAGTGATAAACAAAGGCGCTGTATAGTCTGAAACAGAATCATAGACCGCCGAAAATTCAATAATGCTGGAAAACGCCTCCCCCTGCTGGAGAATAGGAATTAAATTTTCAGAATCTCCTGTTGGGTGGGAAATATATTTATCCTTTTTATTTCCCTGGTAAACCGGTTCAATAGCTGTTAAACGGATACGGACAGAAAAATCGGAACTGCTTACTCCATAGGTATGGGCTGGCTGGAAAGAAAGCATTAACTGTCCGTTTTCTGTAGACAGTGAAGGGGATATGGCAAGGCGTTCCTCACCCTGTTCAATGAAAACGGATGCTTTCAAAAGCCCGTTTTCAATCATTTCTGCCAAAAGCGCTGCATCCCAATTTGCAACAGGGCCGGAGGATTCTTCCTCTCCCGCGTGCCGCAGGACAAAATCCCCTGTTCCTACTGGAAAGGATACAGTTTCTCCTATTGTAGTTGTTACCGGGGCTTGCCGGCTGGAATAAAGCTGGAGTTCATTTTGGACTGTGCTGGCTTTGACTATGGAAAGGGTACTGAACACAATCCATAACAGTACAATTAATGACAGCAAACTGATTCGGGCAGTATAGGTTTTCATAAGGAACCTCCTGAGAATGGCTATAAAAATTTCTGGTTATCGGTTTTAGGGACGCCATCATCCGCAAACCGTTGGTTTGCTGGATGGCTGCAAGAGGAAA
>CAOJXI010000106.1 GCA_948465665.1 uncultured Clostridia bacterium
GTCGCGCCCGCAGGCGCGAAATACCCCAGCAGGCTGAAAGATAACATAAAGCTTGCCTAAAAAAACTGATAGCTAACCACTTCGTCAGTATTTAAAATCAAAAGCCCGCTGGTATTGCTTCGGGGGTGGGATAGGATTGGGATTGGAACCAGCTTCGGGCAGGCAGCCCCATTATGGCGGGCTTTCTTCCGCTTCGTCCAACTCCGCAGAGTTGGACAGAGCTGAAAGTTTCCTCTTGCAGCCATCCAGCAAACCAACGGTTTGCGATGATGGCGTACCTAATACCATAAAGCAGAAAATTTCATTAAACTCACGTTAAATAATCATAAGGAATTGTAAACAGTTGACCTAACCGCTTGTTTTTCTCATATTTAACAGGTATAATAAAAGGGAAACTTACAAAAGGAGGGGGTTTTATGTCCTTTGACGGACTATATACCCTTTTAGCGAGGTGTATTGTCCTGGTTGCAATTATACCGCTCCATGAATGTTCCCATGGCTGGGTAGCAAACCGGCTTGGGGATCCTACCGCCAAAAACCAGGGCCGCCTGACTTTAAATCCAATCAAGCATTTTGACCCGATTGGCAGTGTGCTGATGCTGCTGACAGGATTTGGCTGGGCAAAGGCAGTGCCGGTAAATATGAGATATTTTAAAAAGCCTAAACGTGATATGGCGATAACCGCGTTAGCGGGGCCGCTGTCAAATCTGATTTTTGGCTTAATCCTTTTAGTTGTATACCGTCTGGTATACGGGTTATTTTCTCCTGCGGCGGCAGCGGCATCAGAACCTGTCCAGGCGTTATTTCTGGGGATTACAGAAATTCTGTGGGCAATGTTCAGTATTAATGTGTCGCTGGCAGTTTTTAACCTGCTTCCCGTTCCGCCGCTGGACGGTTCACGCATTATATCCCTTGTCCTTCCTGATAAAGTTTACTTTTCCATTATGAGATATGAACGGTATATATTTTTAGTTATGGCGCTGCTGTTATATTTAGGAGTGTTCTCTGTTCCTTTGGGATACGGCGTAAATTTCGTAGTACGTGCCATGGTAAAGGCTACCAGCTTTATAGATGTGTTTACAGGGCTGTTTGTCTGAATTACATATTGCAGGAAAGGGGAGGTTGGAAACGTGGAAACATTGTCGTTCAAGCTGGATCAGTTTGAAGGTCCGCTGGATTTGATGCTTCATTTAATCTCCCAACATAAGCTGAATATTTTAGAGATAGAAATTACAAAGGTAATGGATCAGTACTTGGAAGCAATTGGGCAGATGCAGAGGCAGGACATGGAAATTGCCAGTTCATTTTTAGAAATGGCTTCCCGGCTGGTTTATATCAAAACCCTGTCCCTTCTCCCCAAAAGGGAAAAGGAGCAGCAGGAGCTGACCCGCGAACTGACCGGGCAGCTTTTGGAGTACAGCTTATGTAAACAGATAGCGGAATATCTCGGAAACGAGTATCAAGGGGATATTGTCTTTGTCCGCAAACCAGAAAAGGTTGAATCAGACCCAACCCATAAAGGAAAGTATCCTTTAGAGGAACTGATACGGGCCTATCTTTCAGCGATAGGCAGGGGGCATAGGAAACTGCCCCCTTCGGAGGATGTATTCCGCCCTATTGTGAGAAAACATGTTGTATCGGTATCCTCCAGAATTGCGTATCTGCTTCAAAGGCTGTATCATGAAAAATCAATCGGATTTCAAAATCTATTTTACCATGTAGAGGATAAGTCAGAGCTGGTCGCCACATTCCTGGCAGTCCTGGAACTGATTAAAGACAAGCGCATCCAGGTTGCAGATGATGAAATCCAGACTGTTACTGCAATTGGGGCATAGATATCAAAGCCGTTGGATGTGGGGGCTTCTCTTTGGTTGATACCCGCATATTTGCTTTTTTATGAATCAAACTGAACAGAATACCAATATTATATGCAATATATAAAGGAGACAGCTTGTGGCAGGACTAAAACTGGAAAGAAGGATTGAAGCGATTCTTTTTGCCGGCGGCGGGCCGGTTTCCTGTGAGAAACTGGCTGCTGTCCTTGGGCTTACAAAACCGGCTGTATACCAGCAGGTACAAAAATTGTCAGAAAAGTATAAAAAAGAGGGCAGCGCCTTACAAATTCTTAAATTAGAAGACAGCTTTCAGCTAAGCACGCTTCCGCAATACGCCGCTGATATAAAGGCTGTGCTGGCAATTACACGTAATATGCCTTTATCGCAGGCTGCTTTGGAAGTGCTGGCTGTTATTTCCTATAACCAGCCGGTTACAAAGGCGTTTGTGGAGCAAATCCGCGGGGTGGACTGTTCTGCCGTTATTAATTCCCTGATGGAAAAAAGGCTGGTGGAGGAAGCCGGAAGGCTGGAACTGCCTGGGCGGCCTATTAGTTATCGAACAACAGACGCTTTTTTAAGGTGTTTTGGATTGGAAAGCCTCAGCCAGCTTCCTCCGGTCTCTGGACAAGAGCCCGCGGCGGAGGAAAAACAGGAAATGGAAGTTCCACCTGAAATAGAAAAACAGATTTAAGAGCCTGTTAAGGATCTCAACGTGTGCGGATTAGCGAGCGGATTTTATGCCCAGCAAGGCAAAAATTCGCAGTAATCCTGACGGATTACAAGGATTTTTAACGCAGTCTGGGCGGAAAATACGCCGCTAAGACGTGCGCGGGGAGATTCTAAACAGGCTCTAAGCGAAAGGGAGGTATACCAATGGGGTGGATTATATTGGGCGTGATTGCGCTGATAATCGGCCTGTTTTTGTGGTTTCCCGTTCGGATTGGCGCAGCCTATGGAGAAGGAGGAACTTTTTGCTGGCTGAAAATCCTGTTTTGGAAAATTCCCCTTTTTCCCAGTAACGCTTCAGAAAAAGGGGAGGAAGAAGAAGCTGTCAAACCAAAACGCCGAAAATCCAGAAAAAAAGCCAAAGCAAAGAAAAAAGATTCCCAAACAGATGGGACACCAAAGAAAAAAAAGTCAGTCCAGGAATGGATAGAGCTTATTTTGATAATAGCCCAAAGCGGTGGAAAAATTGTCAAACGGTTTTGGAAGGGGTTCCGCATTAATGATCTTTGCCTGCAAATAGCAGTTGCCGGAAACGATGCGGCGGAAACAGCAATTACTTATGGGAAAATAAGCGCGGCAGTATACAGTATGTATGCCTTGGCATCGCAGATTGTCACCCTTCGGCGGACGTGTATTCAAATAGTTCCTGATTTTTTGTCGGAGGAAAGCCGAATAGAAGTTTCCGGGGAGCTTTTTTTCCGCGTGGGAACACTTTTGGCAGCAGTTTTTTCCGGGGGTTTCTTCTTCTTGAAAAAATTCATTGCACAAACAAAATCTAAGAAAGAAAAAGAACAGGATGCGGCAGGGCAGGCCGTTTCATAAATTGCCTGCATCCCGTTTATTATAAATTTATTGGAGGAATTAAAAATGAGCAACACACCGATTCAGGATATCCTTAATGATTCTATGCAGCACCTCCGGGAACTGATAGGCGCGGAAACAATTATCGGCAAGGAAATTAAAACGGAAAGCGGCACAACGATTATTCCAGTGTCAAAGGTTAATTTTGGCTTTGCTTCCGGCGGTTCAGATATGCCTACCAGCAAGCCAAAGGATTTATTCGGCGGCGGCAGCGGCGGCGGCGTGACGATTTCCCCGATTGCCTTTCTGGTAATTTCCCCGGAAGGGGATGTTCGGATGATGCAGATTTCAGAAAATTCCAATAACGCTGGCCGCGCCTTGAATATGATTCCAGAGGTTTTGAACCAGGTTGTGGGATTTATCCAGAAGAAAACCGGAAAGGACGGGGAGGATCCCGCCAAGGCGGAAGGAGCCGATAAAGGGGAACCTTCCTCTGATGATGAGAAAAAGGAGGACGGCAACTCCTGAGAAAATGTCTAAAACAGGCTCTAAGGGAAAGGAGCATGGTTTTTATGTCTATTCCTCAAAAGGAAAAATTCACCTTTGCGGATATGCAGTCTTGGAATGAACAGGAACGTTTGGAGCTGATACGCGGGGTGCCGGTTATGATGGCACCACCAATAAGGGAACACCAAAATATTTCCATGGCTTTGAGCGGGGAACTTTATTATTTTCTAAAAGGGAAAAAATGCAGAGTTTATACTGCTCCTTTTGCAGTTCGGCTTTTTGAAACAGAAGATGATAGTTTAAATGATGTGGATACTGTGGTGGAGCCGGATATTTCTGTTATATGTGATCCTAACAAGCTGGATCGGCTGGGGTGCAGAGGTGCGCCGGATATGGTGATAGAGATTCTTTCTCCGTCTACCCGGATGCACGACCGTGTTGTAAAATATAACTTATATCAAGATGCAGGGGTAAAGGAATACTGGATTATCAGCCCTGAAGAAAAATCAGTAACAGTTTACCTGCTGAACGCAGATGGTTTTTTTGAACCTCATACATCTTATGAAAAAACTGATCCTGCACAGGTCAATGTTCTGGAAGGCTGCTGTATTGACCTTAACATGGTTTTTTCCGAATAACCATAATGTAAAGGAGAGTGGTTTAAATGTCAGCCGCCCAGGAAAAAAGATTTACCTATGAAGATATGCTGTCTTGGGATGAACAGACACGGATGGAATTGGTTCACGGCGTACCGGTTATGATGGCTGGGGCATCTCAGGAACACCAGGAAATTTCCGGGGAGATTTTTGCACAGCTTCACAGCTATTTAAGAGGGAAAAACTGCCGGGTATACTATGCCCCCTTTGATGTCCGCTTGTTTGAAACAGCAGAAGACAAGCCGGAAAATGTTGATACTGTTGTTGAACCAGACATTTTGGTTGTATGCGATCCACAAAAGCTGGATCGTGCCGGCTGTAAGGGCGCACCGGATATGGTTGTTGAAATCCTTTCCCCCTCATCTCTTGCCCATGACCGTATTGTAAAATATAACTTATATCAGGAAGCAGGGGTAAGGGAATACTGGATTGTCAGCCCTAAGGAAAAATCAGTAACCGTCTTTTTGCTGAATGAAAAAGGCTTTTTTGAACCTCATGCTGCTTATTGGAAAAATGAATCCGCAAAGGTCAATGTTCTGGAAGGCTGCACCATTGATCTTAATATAGTTTTTCCTGAATAGCCGTCTGCGTGAAAGGAGCGTGATTTTTATGTCTGTGCCGCAGGAAATAGGGTTTAGCTTTGCTGATGTGATGTGCTGGGATGGCCCTGAACGGATGGAACTGATTAATGGTATTCCGGTTATGATGTCTGCACCATCCGGGGTTCATCAATATATCTCAACGGCTTTGAGCGGGGAACTTTATTATTTCCTGAAAGGGAAAAGATGTACAGTCTATTCCGCACCTTATAACGTTCGCCTGTTTGAACAGAAAGACGACCTCCCGGAAAATGTGGATACCGTTGTCGAGCCTGATATTTCCGTTATTTGCGATCCCAATAAACAAGATAAAATGGGCTGCAAGGGCGCGCCGGATATGATAGTTGAAATTTTATCCCCTTCCAGCCGGATGCACGACCGTATGCTGAAATTCAGGCTGTACCAGTGTGCTGGCGTGAGGGAATATTGGATGGCAGACCCGGAACGGGAAACTGTCGAGGTCTTTCTGCTTAATTCGGAGGGGATTTTTATTTTAGACGGAGAATATAAGAAAGGCGACTGTATAAAAGTCAATGTTCTGCAAGGCTGCACTATTGACCTGAAGGATGTTTTCCCATCCTGACATTAAAAAGCTGCTGTAATAACCTTCTTTCCTTAATATAAAACATACCCTGCCCTCTTTTTGCATATGCTGATACAAATCGGTAACAATTGTGGAAACGGGGGAATTGGGATGTGCAGAAGGCAGAAATCAAAATGGATTTGGCTGGCTGCCCTGACGGCAGTTTTGATTTTAGGACGGATAAGCGCAGTAAAAGCCTTTGATGTGGATTTCCCATACCAATTGGAGGATGCGTCAGCAGAAATTTCCCAGCCTGTTGTACCGCTGCCATTTGGAAACAACAACGCCAAAGGCATGGTTTTGATGGACGGAAAAACTGGAAGGCTTTTATTTGGTGTGAATCCTGACGAGCGGCTCCCAATGGCGAGCACCACTAAGATTATGACCGCGCTTTTAGCGTTGGAACAGCCTAATATTGATACTTCCTTTGTGGTAGACGCGGCAGCAATCCGGGTGGAAGGGACTTCTATGGGGCTGTCGGAAGGGGATTCTGTAACCCTTAGGGTATTGGCAGGCGGGATGCTCCTTGCTTCCGGCAACGACGCTGCCAATGCTGCCGCCGCATATATTGACGGTTCACAGGCGGCTTTTGCCAAGAGGATGAACCTGCGCGCAGCAGAAATTGGGATGGACAATACCAGCTTTGTAACCCCTTCTGGTTTGGACAATGAAAAACACTTTTCTACTGCCCGCGATATGGGGCTTTTAGCCTGCGAAGCGCTTAAGAACCCAGACTTTGCCGCTATCTGTTCCAGCCCTTCCATGAAACTTTCCTTTGGAAATCCCCCTTATGACCGCTGGCTGAGCAACCACAACCGCCTTTTACGCGAGTATAAAGACGCGGTAGGCGTTAAAACGGGATTTACAAAAAAATCAGGCAGATGCCTTGTTTCCGCTGCAAGCCGGGATGGTATCCTTTTGGTTTGTGTAACGTTGGCGGCAGCAGATGACTGGAACCTTCATAAACAGGCTTTGGATGCAGGTTTTAACGCTTTGAAAGCTTATGATGTGGATTCCTTTTTGCCGGAAGATTTGAGAGTCCCTGTAACGGGAGGAACCAGAAGCTCCGTCCGGGTTTCCAGCAGCGGGGAAGCAGCAGAGGAAAAACTTGCCCTTACGCCTGAAGAAGCCCAGAGAATTCAGGTTTCTGTCCAACTATCTGCTTTGGAGTATGCCCCCGTTGAGGAAGGGCAGGTTGTTGGAGAGGCGGCTCTATTATTGGATGGGAGAGAGCTTGCATCTGTCCCACTTGTTTCCAAGGATTTCTCCCCTGTAAAGCCCCAAAAGAAAAAAGGGGTTGCCAAGCTGTGGGATACAGTTGCAAAGGCTTTTGGTAAATAATAAGGAGATTGTTATGAAGAAAAAATGGGATGCGCCGTTGGTTCTGGCGGCTGTCTTTGGAGCCTGCGCGGTAATCTGCTGGATTTTCTTCCTGTGTTCTCCAGAAGACAACATGCTTTTACGTATGGGGGTTATATACTCCATAGCGGTTTTCCTGCTGCTGCTCAGGGGTTTAGGTTTAGGCAGAAAAAAGCATAAGGAGGATCCTTCGCTGGACATGGGCGGCAAAAAAGATAAAAAAGTTTAAACTTACTGTATGGACTGCCGGACGGCAGGCCGGAAAGGGATTTTTTATGGCTAAAACCCGAATTCAAAAAGTATTATCCGAAAACGGAATCCTCTCCCGCAGGAAAGCAGAAGAATATGTTGCACAGGGAAGGATTACCGTCAACGGAAGGCGTGCAGAAACCGGCGCGGCTGTTGACCCGGAAAAAGACATCATTGCTATCGACGGCGTTCGGCTGGGGCTTTCTTCCAGGGTTCACAAGGTTTACATCCTCCTGAACAAGCCCCGCGGCTATGTTACGACTCTCAGCGATGAGCTGGGAAGAAAATGTGTTGCCGAACTGGTGGAGGACGCCCCGGAACACGTTTATCCTGTGGGAAGGCTCGATAAGGATTCTGAAGGCGCGCTGATCCTTACCAATGACGGGGAATTCGCAAACCTGATTATGCACCCAAGCCATCATATTTCTAAGACTTACCGTGTAACGGTCAGGCCGGGAGTAAGTGAGGATCAATTGGTACAGCTTTCCTCCGGTGTGGAAATAGACGGAAAAATGACCGCGCCTGCTCAAGTGGATGTAATTGAGAAAAAAACAGACAGGGCTGTTATACAAATCGTTATCCATGAGGGAAGGAACAGGCAGGTTCGCAAGATGTGCGAAGCGGTAGGGCTGGAAGTCGCAAGGCTGAAACGAAGCAGCGTTGGCCCTATCAGGTTAGGGATGCTTCAGCCAGGTAAATGGCGGGAACTAACTCCGCAGGAAGTCCGGGCAGTCCGCGGCGCTGTAAAAGGGCAGAGCGTTCAGCCCATTCGGTCGAAAACAGAAGGGAAAAATTTCGGGAGGGGCACAATAAACAGAAAACCAGCAGGTTCATCCCGCCGCAGTTCCAGCAGGGAGGACAGCTTTGAATTCCGTAACGGCAGACCTGTCCGGGATATGGGGGATATCCCGGTTGGAAGGGAACAGAAAGGCCGGAAAAGTTATAAACGACATAAATAAAATGCAGGTTTGATGAAAACTCCTTCTGAAATTGATGGTTTCCGGGTTCAGGTACGCCATCATGGCAAACCGTTGGTTTGCTGGATGGCTGCAAGAGGAAACTTTCAGCTCTGTCCAACGTTGCGACGTTGGACGAAGCGGAAGAAGCCCGCCATAATGGGGCTGC
>CAOJXI010000107.1 GCA_948465665.1 uncultured Clostridia bacterium
GGGATTGGTACCAGCTTAGGGCGGGCAGCCCCATTATGGCGGGCTTCTTCCGCTTTGTCCAACTCCGCAGAGTTGGACAAAACCTCCAAGTTTTCACTTGCAGCCATCCAGCAAACCAACGGTTTGCGGATGATGGCGTCCCTAAGCCGGAAAGCTGAAATTTTCATCAAATTCATGTCCTTAAAAAAAGGATTAGAGCCTATCAGCCCTAATCCTTTTTTGATTATTTTCTCTGCTCAATCATCGCCATAACGTTTCCCGCCATAACCGTAACCATAACTTCCATAATGTCCGTATTTTCCATAACTGCCGTATCTTCCATACTTCCCATAACCACCATAACCGTATCCATAGTTATGGCCATAACCGCCTAAGCCGGATTCTGCACCGTTCAGCACACACCCAAGCATTTTCACACCGCTTTCAGAAAGGCTCTGAATCCCCTCCAAAATACGGTAAACAGGTGCATAGTCCTGTTTTACAACATAAACAGCCGTATCAGCATAGCTGGCAACAGCCGCGGCATCAGCAATAATGCCGCAGGGCGGCGTGTCAAGGATAACATAATCAAACTGTTCACAAAGCTTATCCAAAATCTGCTTAATCCTGCCAGACCCCATAGCGGCAACAGGGTTTTCCATTGGCTCCCTTCCAGCAAGGAGATAAAATCCCCCCTCCTCTTTCATAAAGCGAAGGGCCTCATCCAAAGTCTTTTCACCGCTGAATACTTCTTTCAAGCCAAATAACTCGGTATCTTCATCTGTAGCAGAAAGCCTTGAGGCAATACTCGGGTTTCTCAGATCGCAGTCCACCAAGACAACACTTTTTTCCCTTTGGGCAATGGAAATGGTAAGGTTCAAGGAAACCGTTGTTTTGCCTTCTCCTGGAAGTGTACTGGTAACAACTAAGACTTTTCCGCTGTCCCCCATCCGGCGGATAATACGGGTACGGAGCGCCCGGATAGATTCCTGAAAAGAAGCTCCAGCATTTTTATTAACAATTGTAACTGTTTGGTTTACAGCTTTCCGGCGTTTTTTAAAGACAACCTGGGGAACTGTTCCAAGACAGGTCATATTTAATTTTTCCTTCATTTCTTCTTCCCTGCGGATGGTATTCCTGGTAATGGCATAGATGAAAATAATGCCAATGCCAAGTAGAATTCCTAAAAGGAAAGCAATAATTGTGTTGCGCAAATAATCGTTGGCGTTATCAGGCTTTTCTGGAACAGTAGGCGAAGTTAAAATATTAACCTGCGTATCCCCAATAACATAATCTGCAACTTTATTATAATTAGAAATAATAGAATCCAGAATTTCAAAAGCATCCACCGCATTGTCACTGGTGACAATAACAGTAAACAGGTTCGTATTATCAGTCGCTTCAGCGGTAATTTCACCGTTGACCTCGTTTACCCCCATTTCCTGCGCAATAATCTCCTGCATTAAATCACTTTGAAGAATGTAAGGAAATGTTTTTGCCATTTGGCTGGCAGTAGAGGAGCTATAGTCATACGTATAATTTTCAACGTCGCCCACAGAAGTTTTCTGTGTCCCATGCGTACTAATCGTAAACGTAGCAGTCGCCACATATTCCGGTTTAAAGATCAGCAAAGAACCTACATAAGTAATATGCGCCAGAAGGATTGCCAGGAGGATCACAATCCACCAAAATTTTTGAGCGCCCTTCCACATATCGCTGAGAAGGATTTGAAGGTCAATTTCTTCTTCCGTATCCTCAACCACCGGGGCAGCGGAAGAAACAGAGGAACTCCCTGTCCCAGATTGGCTGTGGCTGTGATGGTGGGAAGTGTATTCGGAGGAATCTTCATGTTCAGAATAATCCTGCCGGCTGGAACTTCCCCGCGCTGTATACTGTCTTTCCATCATCATCCCTCCTTCTCATTTCCAATATTGGTTTGTCTCTCGTTTTTCCGGCTGCTCAACATGGAAAGGTCTAATTCCAGATCGGACATATCTAAACCCTTCCGTGTTCCAGTGCTGGCATTTGTATTTGCATTGCTGGAAACAGTCCTTCCTCCCCCAGCCGTTCTTCTGATAGGGGCAGCAGGGGTAGAGGATGATGTATTTGTGGAACGCGCCGTTGCTGGCGGAGTTGGCTGTATCCGGGATGGGGCCTTTTTCCTTTCAGGCGGCACAGCAACAGCGTCCCCTTTATCCTGCTTTGGAGCAGCTAAAACAGTTTCCGGGCTGTCCATGGTGCTGCCTGAGCTGGAGGATGGAGCAGATTGGGAAGGCTTTGAGGACTTTGAGGAGCGTTTGGAACTGCTGCGTGAAGATTTAGATTTAGAGCTGCGGGAATCTTCAGATTCCATAGCTTCTTTTGTCTTGTCATCCCAATCCCGATAACCGCTTGTCTGGTTAAAGAGGTTTGAAGCAACAGCACGCTTTGCGCTGTGCTGGCTGTGGCTGTTTCCGCCTAAAGCGCTTGCAACCGCAACCCCCTGCTCTGTTGCCGCTGAACTTCCCTTGCCATATTTTCCATAATGGCCGTAACCATAACCGTAACCGTATTTACCATATTTGCCATAGTGATCATAATGCCCATAACTGGTGACAGGCAAAACGGAAGTAACTGGCGCATCATTAAAGATACAGCCCAGAAAAACCCCTTTGCCCTGGCGGAGCACATCGGCAGCGTCATTAATATCAGATGTATAAGCGATATCCTGGCGTACAACCAAAACCGAAGCATCCACCAAATCATTCAAACCTTCCGTATCTGCAACCAGCATCATCGGCGGGGTATCCAGGATGATAAAGTCTACAAATTCCTCGCATTGTTCCAGCATTTTAGCCATTGCCTCGGAAGCTGACAATTCGGCTGAATTGGAGTATTTCTTTGTGCCGAACAACATATAAATGCCGGTCTTTTCATCATAATAGGCGATACGGCGGACATCCCTGCACCCACCCAGCAGGCAAATCCCCACTTCCTGATCCGGCGGGACTTCCTTCTCAAAAATCTTAAACTGGGCAGGCTTGCGGAAGTCAGCGTCAATCAGCGCAACAGCATACCCCTTTTGAGCAAGGGAAAGGGCAATGTTGGACGCAATCGTAGACTTGCCTTCATTTTCCGTAACGCCTGTTACCAAAATGCTGTGGCACCCTTGATTGACAGAAGCATATTCAATTTTTGTGCATATTTTATGGAAAGTTTCCACAAAAGAAAAGCTGATAATCGGATTGCTGATCAAGATACTGCTTTTATTCTTCTTCCCTATCCAGGAACGCACCGAAACATACTTATTTTCATGGTGAACAACTGCCATAAGCTTGGCGTCTACCTTATTGCGGAAAGCTGTTTCTGTCTTAACAGTATCTTTCAGGAAGGACATCAGCGCAATAAGCAGCGTCATTAAAATAAACGCAGCCAAAACCGCAAGTTCTATTACAATCGCATCTTCAACAAAGTTGGTGGCTTCCTCCGGCATAGTAGGATGGCTGATAACGTCCAGCATGGCGTTGCTGTAAATGTAATCGGAAATCGTTGGATATACCCGAATTACCGACTGCATTAAATCAAAAGCTTCCTGCGGGGAGTGGGCGGTGGCGCTGACATCCAAAAGGTTTGTTTCAGGGATAACCTCTACTTTCAGTTTCCCAGGGAATTCCAAAACGCCCAAGTCCAGCGCAACCTTCTCCTGGAGCAGCTCGCTGCCCAATACTTCCGTAAAAGCGCTGGTCATAGCAGTGGACATCCTCAAATCCGAATAAGCGGAATCAGAATTGGTTTTTGCACTAACCACGATTGTCGCAGTTGAAGTAAAAGTTGGCTGGATAATCAAATGGAGTGCAACGTAACTTCCCATAGCAGCGGTAATCATTGCCATTACAATCATCCAGGCATAACGGCGGACATCCCGGAAAATACTATGCCATTCCAAATTTGCAAGGCTGAATACCTGTTCCTGTTCGTTCATTTCCAATCCCCCCTATTCTTCCACAACAACGGTAAGGATTGCGTGTCCTTCCCGCCCGTTTTCATCTGTGGCGCGATATGTCACCTGATAAACCCCGGCCCGCATCATATTAATGGGGGAATCCACCTGAACTTCAGGATTTTCCATTGGTTTTTGCGCACCGGCGGCAGTAACGCTTTTCAGATAGCGTTCTGAGTGAAACGTGCCGCCCTTTGGCAGATAAACCAGATATTCATTTAATTCAACAACAGGGAGCATAGGATCCCTTGCCGTGACATAGACTGGCAGTTCCAATACAGAAGTATCCCCTCTGCTGTTGGAAATTTTTGCAGCAATATGGTATACCCCTTCAGAAGTTGTTACAAGGTCGCTGGACGTAATCCGTACCTTATTGCTGATATTGCCGTCTATAACATCCGTTGCACCTAAAAAATTAATAATAT
Organism: uncultured Clostridia bacterium; assembly: GCA_948465665.1. Taxonomy (GTDB): domain Bacteria; phylum Bacillota; class Clostridia; order Oscillospirales; family Ruminococcaceae; genus UBA1405. The sequence goes on from CAOJXI010000107.1 coordinate 4,384, forward strand.
TGACAGTAGTGCCTGCCTGGAACACCAAATCGCTTTTCAAAGTAAAGCGTGGGGAAACATAATCCTCATAAACCACGCTGCGGGTATATTTCGCTACATGGTTATCCTCGTCCGCAACTGCATAAGTCACCCGCGCAACGCCAGGCTCAATAAAATTTGATATGTACTCCACAATAATTTTATTGGTAATATCCCCATCCTTTTCGTCAATAGCGCGGATTCCTTCCAAAAGCTTTTCCTCTGTGTCGTCTATTTTCATTACGATTTTAGGGGAATCACAAAGGATTTCCGGGATAGTGTCATCCCTGTGAAACAGTTCCAGCAAAATAGTAACAGCAAACAAAGCGACCGTCAATGTGAACAGGGTAATCAATCCGATTCGTATTATCTTCATATTAACGCCTTCCGGCCCTATACATCCTTTCTTTATTTAGATAACGCCATGTGTTTATATACCGCTTTTATCTTTACCGCCAATAATCAGGCGCACCCCCGTTCATGCTTCCCCGCCGGCGCCTGCCTGGAACGGTAGGTTTATTTTGGAGAATACAAGCGGGATTTTCCCAGAAAAGCCGCTGTGCTTCCTGAAGCGAATACAAATCACATACCATTTCATAGGCGTCCTCCATAAACGGAGTCCGTTGAAAAGGACTGTGCGCGTCACTCGCCGCAGCGTCAGCCAAACCCTGCTGGATCAAATAATGGACTGCATCCTGGACATTCCTTCCAAAGCTCCCAACAATGCTTCCCTTGTTGACTTGGAGCAGACACCCCATCTCTTTCCAATCCTCTGCAAGCTCTGGATCGCGCCGGACATATTCATACCGTTCTGGATGCGCTACGACAGGAGTTACCCCTTCATCCAAAAGCCCTTCCAAAACCATTTGCACCCGGTCAGGGTCATCCCCAAAATAAAATTCCACCAGTAAATAGCGGGAATTATTCAAAGTAATTACCCTTCCCTGCCGCAGCAAATCTGGAAGGTTATCGGTTCCAAAAGTTTCCATCCCAAAAGCTATCTGCACCGGGATCTGTTCCTCTGCGACTGCACGCTGGAGTTCCCGGAAACGCTGCTTCAAAAACTCGTCAAAATAATTTGTATATTCATTGGGGATATTGCAATGGGGAGTGGCAACTACAATTTTTGTACCATTTTCCGCTGCCAGCGCCGCCATTTCCAACGAAGTATCTATATCGTCAGAACCATCGTCTACCCCCGGCAAGATGTGACAGTGAATATCTATCATATCAGCCAATGATCCATCACCTACATTTTATCTCATTTACAGATTTCTTAACAGAGCCTAATGCACGATTCCTATTATAACATCTTTACGGCTTTTTGACAGCCCCTTTTTCTGAATTGGAAAATATTTTGTCATTCTTGACAGAAAAAGCCCTTTATTTGTTCTGTTACACAACATTCCGTCAATAGGAACAGCCAAACCGTGCAGCTTTTTTAATACAGCTTATACAAAACCTGTATCATTCTATCATATCGTTTCAAAAAAGCAAAGGGATTTTTTAAAATTCATCTAAAAAATTTACAGTACAGCGAACAGCGGTGACAGAAAGGAATTCCTGCCGCCGCTGTTTTCTAAGAAATATGTATATCAACCCCGTTGACTTCGACTCCCTCGTCCGCCCGGATCAAAATATACTTTATGCCGTCAATCGTCCGGGTTTCCACTAAATCTTTACGTTCCGGCTTAACCTGAATGGTAACATCAGGGGTGCAGACTTCAAAGCGTTTCACATTAATCAAGTTTTGCGGCGTTAAATCAGCGTCTGCGCCAAACTCCTGGTTAAACTTCTCCTCAAAGGCATCTACATGAGCTTCAGCAACCCCGCAGGAGGATAAAACATTTTTAACAGCCTGTTTGGAAACTGTAAGGGGTTCTTCCTCTTTGCTTGCCTTGTGATCTTCCATCATTTCACAGATTTGGTCGTGGACGGCCTGGATCACGCCAAGGCTGCAATCGTCATCCAAAGCTTCCCGCAGGATGGAATTAAAAGTTTCCTTCTGTTCATCAGCAGCCATAGGAATTTCGGTATGAAAAACAGTATCAATAAATTCCTGATGGCTTTCAGAACTTCCATGGGTGTAGAATAAAGCGTTATATATATTGGCAGTTCTGTCGTCAAAGGCCGGGAACATAAAACCCAGCTCCGGCGGGGAAACAAGCCAGTTTATATTGCAGTTATGGAATTCATTCTGAGTATGGTTATAACTTAAAACAGGCTTGGACATTTTTACTGGGCAAACGCTGCATATAAAATAAGAAAAGACATTTGGGGAATCGTCCTCTAAAATATCCTGCATTTTCCGGCTGGGAACGTCGTAAGATTCACATGCCAGGAAAATCAGGTAATCCCCTTCCATATTGATAGAGCCAATTGCTTTCTGGAAAAAAAGATGGACAGCCTCATCGTCATCCAAATTAGAATCACGCAGTTTCATTAAAAGGGAGTGTTCCTCACTGTCTGCAACCTGCTGGGTAGCGAAAGTAATATCAATTAAGTTTCTGCCCTGTGTCCCTGAAAGGGTTCTTTTAATCAGGGAGAGGAAATTTTCCCTTTCCTGTTCCTGCATAGAGGATAAAGGCTGATGGAATTCTGAAATAATCTCCCCCTTTTCATTTACATAGCAGCCGCGGAGAAAAGTTATATTGCTTTTATCCGGGCGGAACCGGCGGCGTATTTCAGCCGTTTCTTTTTCTGTCATGTCAGCCACTCCAAATTCTGTTAATTTCTGTAAGTTGATTATAACATATAACGCCCTAAAAGCGCAAGGATGTTTCTGTATTGATAACTTTTGCTATTTGTCTCCATAAAATCCATTTTGACTGTACTCTGACCACCTCCGGTACATATCTTTATAATGTTGTTTAATGAAATCTTGTATTTTGTTAATTTCTCTATCATTTAATATCCCACGGTTCTGTAAAATAGACTCCCCATTATCTTTTACAAAAAACTTAGCAGAACCGGATTCTGTCAATTTTCGATCACTTGCATGGACATGCATACATTCAATAACACAAAAAGACGTAAAATACAGGTAGTATCCAGCCACCTTAAATTCATAATATTTTGGCATTTTACTCCTCCATATATTTACGATTTTGTTCTAAATAATCACTTACAATACGAAGCTCAATGTCATCCATGCTTGTCTCCAACATCTCGCCTTGATAAGAAAAAACAACTGCCTTATCTAACTTATGAAGGTTTAGTACGCGAAATCCTTCTTCACATTTTTTGAACGCATATCCATTTACAATAATATCCGCTTCATCTGCAATCTTTTTCACATCAAGCATGATATATCCTCACTTCCTTTATTGGTTTTAAAAAGGCATCTGCATCAAAATATAACTTTTCCAGTATTGGAACCAGGTCAATATATTCTTCTTCATCCTGATTGTTATGGGTGTATTTTGCCATTACAACCAGATATCCATGATCCCACTCCTTCACAGAAGTATAGTGTTCTAACGAAAATGGGGCTTTAAAACGAATTGTATGATCTCCAAATCGAAAAACTGTATAATCCTGTTCGTTATCTATCGTTGCATATTCCATAATAAAACCCCACTCCAAATTCTGTTAATTTCTGTAAGTTGATTATAGCATATTATTCCCTGAAAATGCAATCATTTTCCGTCAAGGAGTATTCCACATGGGGCGGTATCTTACTTAGCATTGAAAAGATTTTCGCCGACGATACCAGGGAAGCCCTGTTTGCCTGGGATGGCTATGCCAAAGCTGCCCCTGCCCGGGAAAAATAACTTTTATGGATATCCCTTCGTAAAATAAAATCAGCTCTATAGTCTGTTTAACAGGCCATAGAGCCGATTTGTATATTTAACGTAAGTTTGATGAAAAGCCCCTCTAAATTGTAAGGTTATCGGTCTTAGGTACGCCATCATGGCAAACCGTTGGTTTGCCGGATGGCTGCAAGAGGAAACTTTTAGCTCTGTCCAACTCTGCGGAGTTGGACGAA
>CAOJXI010000108.1 GCA_948465665.1 uncultured Clostridia bacterium
ACCTTTTTAATCCGCCCCAGCTTGTACTCATCTTAGCTTATCCCCGCAAATAAGCTTTATCAAAGCCTTTTTAATTGATCTGTTCCCCGACATTTTTCACAATCCGCTGAACCTGTTCTTTTAATTTCGGGTGCTGGGACAAATCCGGGTCAACCTGCAAAATATCCTTTGCGGCCTGCTGGGCATTTTCCAGCAATCCCACATCTTTAGCCATATCCGCAATGGCGAGTTGTGGCAGTCCATGCTGGCGGAACCCCAAAAAATCCCCTGGGCCCCTTAATTTCAAATCAAACTCAGCAATTTCAAAGCCATTATTAGTCTTACACATCATCCCCAGCCTCTGTCTGCTTTCCGCATTTTTGGCATCAGAAAGGAGGATGCAGTAAGACTGCTGGGAACCTCTTCCTACCCGTCCCCTGAGCTGGTGGAGCTGGCTTAAACCAAACCGTTCCGCGTTTTCTATGGCCATAATAACGGCATTAGGAACGTCTACGCCAACCTCAATCACAGTTGTTGACACTAAAAGCTGTAAACTCCCGTTTTTAAATTCCTCCATAACAGAATCCTTATCCGCCTGTTTCATTTTGCCATGGAGCAGCCCGACACGGTATCCAGAAAACGGGCCGTCAGCAAGTTCTTTCGCATATTGGGCAGCAGGCTTTAACCCTATATCAACTTCGCCCTGTTCAATGAGCGGGCAGACCATATATGCTTGAAGCCCCATGTCAAGGTGTTTACGGATAAAGGAATAAGCCCGTTCCCGTTTGTCAGAACCAATCCGGTAGGTAAGGATTGGCTGCCTGCCAGGAGGAAGTTCATCAATAACGGACAAATCCAAATCGCCGTATACCATTAAAGCCAGTGTCCTTGGTATCGGGGTAGCAGACATAACCAGCACATGGGGATGGTTCCCTTTTTGTGCAAGGGAAACCCGTTGGGCAACCCCAAAACGGTGCTGCTCATCTGTAACAACCAGAGCAAGATTTAAAAAATCTACCCCGTCGGAAAGGATGGCGTGAGTCCCTACCAGCAAATCAATTTCCCCATCGGCAAGGTGTTTTTTTACATTGCGCTTAACACCGGCAGGCATGGAAGCGGTTAAAGCTTCCACTCTCATTCCAAAGGGTTCCAAAAACTTCCGCAGGGTTTCCAGATGCTGCATGGCAAGGATTTCCGTGGGTGCCATCATGGCAGATTGAAAGCCGTTTTTCCATGCAAACCAGCAGCAGGCGGCTGCAACCAGGGTTTTCCCGGAACCAACGTCCCCCTGTACCAGACGGTTCATAGGGACTTCCCGGCACATATCCCGGCAGCTTTGGGCGACTGCTTTTTCCTGAGCGCCTGTAGGGCGGAAGGGGAGAGAACCATAAAAGGGAGTAAAAGATTCCTCTTTCATTTGATATCCGGTTTCTACAGAACGTTTCCCCCGGATACTTGACATTGCCAGCGCCAATATGAGGAACTCGTCAAAGATAAGCCGCTTTTTGGCAATTTCCGCCGAGGCAGTATCCTTTGGGCGGTGGATCTGGCAAAGCGCAAATTCCAATTCGCAAAGCTGGTATTTCAGCCGGGGTTCAGTGGGGAGGAAATCCGCCCGTTCCCCAGCGGTTAATTCCAAAGCCTGCGCCATATTGGCTGAAACAATCCGGGAAGTTAATCCTGCTGTCAGGGGATAGACCGGGGACAACATCCCGCGTTCCGCATCCGCAAGGGTAAAAACCTGCGGTGTGTGCATTTCCCGGCGGAACCCGCTCCCGCCAATCCTCCCATAAAAAAAATATTCCTGCCCTATGGAAAGGGCCTCAACGGCGTACTTGGTATTATAAAATACCAATGTAATTTCTGCGGTGTCGTCTGCGGCAGTTACTTTGAAAATAGAAAGCCCCTTACGAATACGCTGTTCTCCAGATTTCGACATAACCATGGCGCGGACAGAACAGATTTGATCGCTTTCAACAGATGCAATTTCTGTATTTTCTCCAAAGTTTACATAAGAACGGGGGAAATGCCATAAAAGCTGGCGAACTGTTTCAATTCCCAGCTTATGGTAAAGCTCTGCCCGACGCGGCCCTACTCCTTTTAAATATTGTATTGGCGTTTCAAAACCGCCCGGCATACCATCCCCCCTTTCCATATTCCATACAGCATAATGCCGCCATAGTTTTCCCATAGCGGCATTTAGAGACTATCCCAAAATTAGATGTGCCCAGACTGCGCAGTCAGATTTTTTGCCAAACAAGACGATTTTCCGCAGGCGGGTGTCGCCCGGCAAAGGAAATCAACGCAGTTTGGCGGAAAATATGCAAGCAGGATGGGTGCGGATAATTTTGGGATAGGCTCTTATTTTCCTTTTATCCTTCTGCTGCCTTTTTTTGGGCGCTTAAAACATTGACAGCCCCTTTTGCCCACTGGAAATCTATTGTTTGGAATTTGCCCTTTCCGTCTTCAATCCCTTTCGCCAAAGGAGGGGTATTGGCTATATCCTTCTTAATCTGTTCATAAGTGGACATCCCTGCCCGGATTACCTGCCCGGGGGCGTTCCGATAAAATACGGAAAATAACATATTGTCTTCCTGCATCATCTGGCGGAACAATAGAAGATCAGGGAGCGGGCCCGTTTTCCCGCCCTCTGTCTGCCGGTAGATGGCTTGTACAATGGACAGCTTTTGAATTTCTATGGCGTGGTCGTCCAAACCGTTTTCTAAGATTGCAGCCTTTTCCAACAGTTCGTTAAAAGTACGGGCATTGCGGAACTGATAACCCTCCAGGTCCATGGACTGGTAAAGCTCTGGATCACATTGCTCAGGGTTGCCGAACCATATCATGAAATAATGCAGCATATCAATGTATAGGAATGGATACATGATCCGCGTCGTTTTGCCGCAATGGGGACACTGCCAATCAAAAAAAGTTCCGTTTTTGATTTTTTCTTTTAATGCGGAGTTTAAACTTACATTGACACTGTCCCATACCTGGAAATCTGCCTTTTCCTTGCATTGGGGGCAGTCAATTTGTTTTATTAATTGTTTTGCCATTTTTTGTGACCTCCTCAGTCAGCATATTATAGAATAGTATAACATATCTTTCAGCTATTTCACAAGGCATATATTGTATTTTTTCAAAAATAGTTACAATTTAGGCAGAAGAAATAGAGAAAAGGCTGATTTGCGGGAGTAACGCTAAGAACCTGTATTCACAGCCGCCCCACGCTGTCTGAGCGGTCTTTTTCCAGCCATACTGCGTCCCCTGGTTATGAATACAGGTTCCTAGTTAAATACAACGAAAGAAGGATTAACAAGTTTTGAAAAGTCCAAGAGAGCTGAACCCGCTGGAGGGTGAAATAGCCCGGCGCACTAAAAATGATTAAAGCCCCGCTAAAACCTTTTTCCGTAAAATTTACAGAAATCCCCTTGACAAGCCTTATTTTAAAGGTTACAATATTCTGCGTGGTATGTTGCGCGCTGGACGGTTTTCTTTTTAAAGAAACGCTGTGGCGTTCAGTCAGACGCAATGGAACCGGCGATAACCGGTAAATGTTTATTAAGGTGGCGCTTTATGCAGGTGAATTTGAAACAGCTTTTCCTGGAGGAAGGCAAGTCTGTCAAAATTGATGGAATCCTGCCCAATACAGAGGAAGGGCTGTGGCCGGGGCATCCAATCGGGTCTCCGGTATTGGTTTCGGGCAAAGCATCAAATGAAGCAGGGATAGTCTCCTATGATTATACCGCGCGGTTTGAACTTCATTCCCAGTGCGCCCGATGCTGTACAGAGGTAAAACGGCAGATGTCCTATCAATTCCATCATATATTGGTGGAAGAACTCAGCAACCAGGGCAATGAAGAAGCCTATATTATCCTGGAGGACGGGGTTCTTGATGTGGATGGGCTTGCAGCGGAAGATATCAGCCTTGAGCTACCAACCAAGGTATTATGTCGTGACAACTGCAAAGGTCTGTGTCCAAAGTGCGGCAAAAACTGGAACGAGGGAAGCTGTAACTGCGAAGTGAAGGAAGTGGATTCCCGCTTTGCAAAGTTAAAACAGCTTTTAGAGGAAAAAACACCGAAAAAGTGATAAATATGGCAGGAGGTGCTTGTCATGGCAGTCCCAAAGAGGAAAACATCCAAGGCTCGCCGCGATAAAAGGCGTTCTAATGTGTGGAAATTGCAGACCCCGAATTTTTCCAGATGCCCTCAGTGCGGCGAACTGAAGGTTCCCCACCGTGTATGCGGCAACTGTGGTTATTATAAGGGCGTAGAGGTAATCAAGGTAGAGGCGTAAGCTCCCCCTGATAAATCCCACCCAAAAGGTCAGCCTGTGAAAAGGAGGAGGAAAAAAGTTTCCTTCTCCTTTTGTTTTGGGAATATGGGAAAGTTCCGGCATATACGGGAAAGAATAGGAAGGGGGATGGAATATATGGCTGTTGTCATCAGCGGGATTGAGAAAGGCTCTCCAGCAGACAGGGCAGGTATTGCGGCAGGGGACACCCTTTTGTGCATTAACGGCAATAAAATCAATGATGTGCTTGACTACCGGTTTTATATGGTGGATACCCGCCTTTCGCTGGAAATCCTCACAGCGGAAAAAACAGAGAAGATTTTCTGTATCCATAAAGAGGAGTACCAGGAACTTGGATTGACCTTTGACACTTATTTGATGGATAAGCAGCATAGCTGTAAAAACCATTGTATATTCTGCTTTATTGACCAGATGCCAAAGGGGATGCGCCCATCGCTTTATTTTAAAGACGACGATTCCCGGATGTCTTTTTTATTCGGCAATTACGTCACCCTGACAAATTTAGAGGATGAGGATATTGCACGGATCATTAAGATGCACATCAGCCCAATCAATATTTCAGTCCATACGACAAATCCAGATTTGCGGGTGAAGATGATGGCCAACCCCAGGGCGGCAGGCAGCCTTAAATATCTGCGGCTGCTGGCTGACGGCGGAATTAAAATTAATGTTCAATTAGTGCTCTGCCCTGGCATTAATGATGGAAAAGAGCTATTTAGGACATTAACAGACCTGGAAACCCTTATGCCGTCTTTGGAGTCGGTTTCCTGCGTCCCTGTGGGTGTTACCAAGTACCGGGAAGGATTGTACCCGCTGCGCCCCTATACCCCGGAGGAAGCGGGCGCGGTGATTGACATGATCCACAGCTTTTCAGACCGGTTTGAAAAAGAATATGGAAGCCGGATTGCTTATCCTGCGGATGAATTCTTTTTAAAAGCGGGGCGGGATTTCCCAAAAGCGGATTATTATGGGGATTTTTCCCAGTTGGAAAGCGGCGTGGGAATGATGACGCTGCTGGAGGATGAATTTTCCATGGCGCTGGGGGAGTTGGAACAGGAATCCGCAGCAGTTCCCGCAGCCTCCCGGCAAATTTCTGTGGCAACAGGAAAAGCTGCGTTTCCGTTAATGGAGAAGCTGGCGCGAAAGCTGGAGGAAAAGCTCCCATGGCTTGAAATACGGGTTTATATGGTTGAAAACCATTTCTTTGGAGAGGAAATCACTGTTTGCGGACTGGTGACAGGAAAGGATTTGACCCAGCAGTTAGCCGGAAAGGCATTAGGCGGGGAGCTTTTAATTCCTGCTGTCATGCTCCGACATGAGCAGGATTGTTTTCTGGATGATATGACAGTTAAAGAAGCTGAAAATTTATTAGGGGTTCCAATATCCCCTGTGCCAAATGATGGCTATGGTCTGATAAAGGCAATGACAGGCATCAGCGTTTGATAAAAAGGAAGTGAAACAGATGAGCAAACCGATTATAGCGGTAGTAGGAAGGCCCAACGTGGGAAAATCAACTTTGTTTAATAAGCTTGTGGGACAGAGGTTATCTATTGTAGAGGATACGCCCGGCGTTACCAGGGACAGGATTTATGCGGAAGTGGAATGGGCAGGCCATTCGGTTATGATGGTGGATACCGGTGGGATTGAACCCAAAGCAAAGGATGTCATTTTATCCCAAATGCGCCGCCAGGCACAAGTTGCCATAGATACCGCGGACGTAATTATTTTGGTGACGGATATTAAAACCGGGGTGACAGCCACAGATCACGATGTAGCCAATATGCTGATGAAAAGCGGAAAGCCTATTGTATTATGTGTCAATAAATGTGATAGTTTGGGCGAGGTTCCCCCGGATTTTTATGAGTTTTATAATTTGGGCTTAGGAGAGCCGGTTGCGGTTTCTTCAGTCCATGGGCATGGGACAGGAGACCTTTTAGACGCTGTCTTCTCCTTCATTGACTTTGAAAAGGCGGAGGATGGGGAAAGCGACGCGGTCAAGGTTGCCGTAATCGGAAAACCCAATGTTGGAAAATCCTCGCTGGTCAACCGGGTTTGCGGGGAGGAAAGGGCGATTGTCTCAGACATTGCGGGCACTACCCGCGACGCTACTGACGCCGTCGTAGAAAACCAGTTTGGAAAGTTCCTGTTTATTGATACAGCGGGAATCCGCAGAAAATCAAAGGTAGAAGAAGCGATTGAACGGTACAGCGTGCTTCGTTCCTATATGGCAGTAGACCGGGCAGAGGTGTGCATCCTCCTTATTGACGCCCTGGAAGGCGTGACAGAACAGGATACGAAAATCGCGGGGTATGCCCATGAACAGGGGAAGGGCTGCATTATTGCCGTCAACAAATGGGATGCTTTAGAAAAAGATGATAAAACGATGGATGAATTCCGGGAAAAGCTTCAGCAGGATTTCAGCTTTATGTCCTATGTACCGTTTGTTTTTATTTCTGCCAAGACAGGGCAGAGGATTGATAAGCTGTTTGAATGGATTCTTTATGTCAATGAACAGAACGCCATCCGCATCCCTACCGGCAGGTTAAACGACGTGCTTGCATATGCAACCGCAAAAGTCCAGCCTCCGTCAGACAAGGGGAAGCGTCTGCGTATTTTCTATATGACCCAGGCTTCCACACGGCCGCCGACATTTGTTACTTTTGTAAACAGCAAGGAGCTTTTCCATTTCTCTTATCAAAGATACCTTGAGAACCAAATCAGGGAAAACTTCAGCCTAGACGGAACCCCAATCCGTATGATTATCCGGGAGAGGGGACAGGGCAAAGGCAAAGATTGATAAAAATGGCTGGCAGTATTTGTATTATTTTCCTCTGCTATAGTCTTGACCGCCTGGTATTCCATCCTGTACAATAATAACTATGAGGGATTATTTAACGGCGGAATATGACCCTACATCTTATTATTGTTCAGGAGATGATCTAAATGTTGTTTTTGGGAATTGTCCTTTCAGCTCTATGCGCTTACCTGATGGGCAGTATTAACAGCGCTATCATTGTATCCCAGCTTTACGCCAAGGAGGATATCCGCAATTATGGAAGCGGAAATGCCGGCATGACCAATATACTGCGAACATATGGCAAATTCCCCGCCGCCTTTACTGCCGTGGGCGATTTTGCGAAAGGCGCACTTGCGGTTTTAATCGGGAGGCTTCTTTTCTACATCCTTGGCATTGGCGGAACGCTTGATGGTGGGTTTATTGCAGGATTTTTTGCACTTCTTGGGCATCTTTTCCCTATTTATTTTGGTTTCCGTGGCGGAAAGGGCGTTCTTACTTCTGCGGGTGTTATCCTTGTCATTCATCCCCTGATTTTTTTGTTACTTGCCGTTATTACAATTCCCATTATTTTTATTTCCAGAATCGTTTCCTTGGGGTCAATTTTTGCCGCCGTCCTTTTTCCTATTCTTGTTTTCTTTTTCTGTGGAAAAAGTTTGAATTTGGATTTGCTCTTTGCTGTTTTAATGGCTGCTATTGTCATCTTTATGCACAGGGAAAATATCAAAAGGCTCCTGAGCGGGACGGAAAACCGATTCCCGAAAAAGAAAAAGAATACAGCTGCTTCTTCAAAGACTCAGAAAAAGAAGTAGGGCTTTAATTTACATGTTGAAGATTGGATTGAAACAACTTTTTCCTAAAATCCACTTGATTTTCTACTGTTTTTCTGATATCATACTAATGTTGACTTTTTGCGTCGCTCTTTAAGGAGGTGTTTGCACCATGGCAAAATGCGATATATGCGGAAAAGGCGTGACTTTTGGGATCAAGGTTTCTCACTCCCACAGAAGATCTAACCGGACTTGGAAACCTAATGTCCGCCGTGTAAAGGCGGTTGTGGATGGAACTCCATGCCATATCTATGCCTGTACCCGCTGCCTGCGTTCCAACAAAGTGACCCGCGCTGTCTGATGCTTTGCGGGGAGTGTTTTATGGTTGTAACTGCTTAGACGGTGTTGCCATGTGGTAACACCGTCTTTGTTTTGTAAAAAGCTAATATGCGGGTACAGCCTGGGACGAGTACAAGCTAAGGCGGATTAAAAAGGTTTGAAGAGTCCAGAGGAACTTTC
>CAOJXI010000109.1 GCA_948465665.1 uncultured Clostridia bacterium
TTTCGCTTTCAGCCATCCAGCAAACCAACGGTTTGCGATGATGGCGTACCTAAGAGTCTGTTTAGAATCTTCCCGCACACGTTGAGATCCTAAACAGGCTCTAAAAACGAAAGCCTTACAATTCAGAGGGACTTTTCATTGAACTTATACAAAGCAGCTCTTTTTTATGTCGCATTATGTTGATATTTTGTGCAGAAGGTGATACAATGGCAAAGAAATATAAAAAATTTATATATTTTTTTAAAAAAGCACCAACAGCAGCAGGGAATTCTGCGTCTTAATAGATAAAGGGATTTTTCCCGGATAAAACAGGAGGAACATATTATGATGGAGCAGCAAAGAAGCTGGTACAAACAGGGCAGCGCGCTTTTAGACGAACTTTCCAGAACCTTCTTTCCAAAGGGTGTTGCGGCCCTGTGGTATTTGGGACAGTCAGGCTTTGCATTAAAATCGAAGGAGCTTTTAGTTTTCTTTGATCCCGTTTTTGCAGACCTTCAGAGTAAGGACGGTACAACCCGCCGTTATTATCCCGCACCCTTTTCGCCGGAGGAAGCCGCCCAGGCCGGTGTTTCTTATGTCTTTTGCAGCCATGACCATTTGGATCATCTCCAGCCTGGGACAGTTGTACCTATGGCAAAGGCTCAGCCAAGGCTGAAAATCGTTGTCCCTGCGCCGTCCGTGGGAAAAGCCCTGTCTATCGGCATACCGGAAGGGCAGATCATCGCAGCTCATGCAGAACAGACCATTGGCCTGCCGGATGGATGTATCTGCACCCCCATTCCTGCTGCCCATGAAGAATATGAAACCGATGAAAAGGGAGACCAGAAATCCCTTTCCTATATCTTCCAGACTTCTGATGGCATGAAGATTTTCCACGCAGGGGATACAGTTATTACCCCGGAGCTGACCGAAAGGCTCCAGCGGGAAAAGGGCTTTACTGCTGCACTGCTTCCCATTAACGGCGCGGATTACAAACGTCGCCGCCGGGGTGTTATCGGCAATATGAACAGCCGGGAAGCCGCCGATCTGTCCGCTGATATCAACGCTGATTTGGTGGTTCCTTGCCATTATGACATGGTTTTTGGAAACGGGGAAAACCCGCTCCACTTTGCGGAGTATATGCAGGCTTATTACCCAGGAAGAAAATTCCATATGCTTTCCCTGGGGGAAAGGATGCTTTTAACTGCTAACAACTAAAGCGCGGTTTGGAGGCTGTATAAATGAAACAAAAACTGAAACGCCTGTTTTCCGCTTATGGGAATCTGTTAGGTATTCTGTATCAAAGAGCGCCCCTCATGGTAATTATGACCTTTGTGGCGGCTATTGTGCTGGGGCTTATCCAAACCCCGCTGACCTTGTATGTCAACAGCCATATTTTTAATGATGGCCTGCTGGTGGCGCAGGGAGAAATGAGCTTTCAGCAGTATGTACCTGTTCTGGTACTGTTTGCGGCTGTTTCCCTTTTTCCTATACTGATTGACCGTATTTTATTTTTGGATATGTGGAGAAAAGATCACTCCTGATCCTGCGCTCGGATTTCCGGGGGAAAATGCTCCAAAAAATCAAGAAAATGAAGTATGCACATTTTGAGGATGAAAGGTCTGTTGAAATTATAGAAAAAGCCTATAACCGTTCGGAAACCTCCGCCCGGCATATGTTCCCTATGTATGTGACATGGACTTTATCATCAATGATAGGCGCGGCGGGCGTTATCATTTATCTGGCGCATGTCCGCTGGTGGCTTGTGCTGACTGTCGTATTTCCCTGGGCCCTGGAAACAATACAAAGGGCCAAGGACAATTATAATATCTATGACGAACTGGAATTATATTGGAAGCAGGAGCACTCCTATGGGACATTGGCAAATTTTTTAAGGCGGCGGGAGTATTTAAAGGACAATAAGGTGTTTGGCTTATCTAATTATCTGACTGGGACTTATAGAAAACGCCTGAACGCCCGCAACAAACAGTATGAAGGCTTTTTCTTTAAGCATTTGAGAGAAGTCATTCTCAAACGGAACATTACAAAAATAAGTGTGCTGCTGAATATTTTTCTTTTACTCTACCTATTTTTGCATGGGCAGCTGGACGTGGGAATGTTTATTGCCATGACGCTGTATATTTATCAGAGCGTATATGAGACTCTCACAGGATGTATCATATTTTTTGCCGCCAGCGGGATGCACATTAACTTTTTTGAATACTACGACAAATACCTGAATCTCTCTGAGGATGACGCGGGCGAATGTACAGACGATGTTCCCAAAAACATTTCCATTGAATTTAAAGATGTTTGGTTCCGGTACCCCAACACACAGCGGGATATTTTAAAAGGGCTGTCTTTCCGCATTGAGCCGGGGGAGCGGATTTCCTTGGTAGGTGAGAACGGCGAGGGCAAATCCACCATGACAAAGCTGCTGCTGGGGCTGTTTGTCCCTGACAGGGGCGAAATCTTAATCAATGGCAGGCCGCTTCTTTCTTATTCCTCTGAAGCCCGCAGCCGTATGTTTGGGGCAGTGTTCCAGGACTTTGCAAAGTATGACATATCTTTTCGGGAAAATATCCAAACCGGGGACATTGCCAGCAATTCAGAGGAAGCCTTCCAGGATGCTGTCAAAAAGGCGGGACTAACCGAGGTGGTGGAAGCCCTGCCCAATGGGGCGGATACCATGCTTGGGCGGGAATTTGAAAACGGCATTGACCTGTCCGGCGGGCAGTGGCAGAGGATCGCCATGGCAAGGGCTTTTTTAGGGGACAAGCCTGCCCTGATCCTGGATGAACCAACCAGCCAGCTTGACCCTATCGCCGAAAGCGACCTGTACACCGAATTCGCGGATATGTCTGCTGGGCGGACAACTATCTTTATTACCCATCGGCTGGCGTCTACCATGATTACCGACAGAATACTTGTGATTTCTGACGGGAAGATTGCCGAAAACGGCCCCCATGATGAATTGGTAAAGATCGGCGGCATCTATGCCCAGATGTATGAAGCCCAAAAACAATGGTATGTGAAATCAGAAGGGCAGGTGACGGCTGTATGAGTACCATTCAGGACAGAACAACCCCTGTTGAAAATTCTTTAAACATTGAAAATAAGCCCAGCGCCAAGCATATTGTAAAGCTTTGGAAGTTTGTTTTTTCTTCGGCAAAGGTGATGTGCTTTATATTTATGGGGCTGACGGTTCTCCTTTCCGTGTTGAAACCAGTCATGGCTTTTATTTGGGGGAAATATGTGGATTTGGCTGCTGTATGCCGGACCGATACAACGGTTTTATGGAAGGTTGTTGTTTTAGGGCTTTTATACTACCTGCTCCACTTTTTGACGGATTTGATTGCCCGGTATACAAACCGCTGGGAGGATATTGAACGACTGGACAGGGTACAGCAGAACCGTTTTCAGGAAATGCTCAATACACGCATTTACAGCAAAATAGGCAGCCTCAATTATGAACAGTTGGAATCCTCCAAACTCTATGACCGCATCCAGCGGGTGCTGGATTTTACAAACGACGGCTGGAGCGGCTTAAACGGAAACATCATGCAGCCCTCTTACTTTGTAATTTCCAGAGTGGTTTCGGTTGTTGCTATCGCTGTTTCGCTGTATGCGGTAAACCCGGTTTTATGTGTTGTGCTTTTAATCGCGCCGGTTCCGGTTTTATATACCACCTATGTGGGGAACAAGCTGAATTTCAAGTTTATAAAAGATAATGTGGGAATGAAGCGGAAAGCGGATTATTACCAGGATGTTATGCTCAAGCGGGCGGTGAAGGAGGTCAAAGCTTTTAACCTTTTTGATTTCTTTTTCGCCAAGTGGAAAACCAACATGGATGCTTACACGGCTGCGGAAAACAGGACATATATACAGCGCGCGCTGCTGGGGCTGCTGAACCGTTCCATTACCACTATGGCGAGTGTTGCCGCAAATATTGTTGCAATCGTCATGATGGCGGCAGGACAGATATCCCTTGGATCGCTGGCGGCAGTAATGTCGTTAATCAGCACCCTGATAGGGGATACCTCCGCGCTGTTTGATTCCGTTTCCTCTGTTTTCTCCAAAAAGAACGAAGCTGCCATGTTCTTTGACCTAATGGATTTATCCGGCGAGAAGGAGCAGGGGGAAAATCTCAAGGAAGTTGATAAAATTAAGGCAGCAAACCTTTCTTACCGTTACCCATTTACAGACCGTTATGTTTTGGATCATGTAGATTTGACCATACAGAAAGGGGAAAAAATCGCTTTTGTGGGAGAAAACGGAGCAGGGAAAACGACCTTTGTCAAGCTGCTGAGCGGTTTGCTGAAACCTTCTGACGGGGAACTGCTCATTAACGGCGCAGAGGTGGAAAATTTGAACCCCAGCAGCAGGTTCGAGGTTTTAAGCTCCGTACCCCAAGACCCGGCTAAATATACTACCTTTACCGTGGCGGATAATGTACAGTTCGGGAATATTGCCGCGCCTGCCGATAAAGGGAAAATTTCAGAATCCCTTGCCTTTGCCGGGTTGGAGGACATGGATCAAAATGCCCTTCTTGGAAAGGATATGGGCGGGACGGATATGTCCGGCGGGCAGTGGCAGAAGCTGGCTATCGCAAGGGCGTATTACCGAGATAAGGACTTTTTTATCCTTGACGAGCCAACAGGGAACCTTGACCCGCTGGCAGAAGCGGATGTTTTCCAAAAATACCTGGATATGGCGCAGGATAAAACCGTTATTATGGTGACGCACAGGATCAGCGTCGCGTCGCTGGCGGAACGGATTGTTGTCTTTGCACATGGGAAGATTGTCGAGGATGGAAGCTATGAGCAGCTTTTGGAAAAGGATGGGGAATATGCCCGCCTTTACAAAGCCCAGGCCCAATGGTATGATAGATAAAAAACTTGTGAGGTGTCCTATGTCTAACCCAATAAGTCCTGAAAAAATCGCCGCTTTGCGTTTCCGGCGGCAGAAATTGGCACAGCCGGTTCAAACTGAGCAGGAATACCAGGAATTTTTCCGTATGCTTTCCCCGGTTATGACCCCGTATTGGTGCTGTCCCGGAGACCCGCCCAGTATTTCCCCAAGGGCGGCTTTTGATGAAAAAATGCTCTGCAACCGCCTGCGGCTGGAGCATAAACTGATAAAAGGCCGCTTCCAAAAGGGGAACATCGCCTATATATTCGCGGACGAGCTGCCGTTGTTCGGGGCGGTGTATCAAAAAGCAGTCCCTTTGACCGGGCAGGCCCAGGAAATATTAGAACTGTTCCAGCGTGAAGGCCCTCTCACTGTCCAGGGAATTAAAGAGCTGATAGAAATGCCTGTCAAGGAAATCACCCCCATCCTGCACAAGCTGCAAACCGCTTTTCTGGTCTATGAGAACCAGGAGGACGGCGAATGGGACAGGGCGTGGTATCTGTTTTCAGAGATGTTCCCGGAAACGTCCATTGACAGCGGAAAAAAGAAAGAGGGTATGGAAAACATTGTACTCCGCGCCGCCCGGATGCTTGTAAAGGTTTCACCGGAAATGCTCCATTCCCTATATGGCTTTACCGCAAAGGAAATAAAAGAGGTTTTGGCTGGGCTGGTTCAGGCGGAAAAGCTGTTTTTTGATGGAGAAGGGTATCTTCTGCCGGATGATTTACAGGAATTGGAAAATTTGAAAGGGGACTGCTCCGGTTCAGCGTTTGCTTTACAGCGGAACGATTACCTTGTAAGGGCTTTTGAAACGTCCCTGAAAGGGAAATACCAGCCCCGCGGCGAGGACAAGGACTGGACGGAAATCTTCTACCTGCTGATTGATGGAAAATTCCAAGGCGCGGTTTTAGGGAAATTCCACAACGGGCCTTTTGACTTGGAGGATGTTGTTTTGGATTTGCCCCAGGAAGAAGCCGAAGCCCGCCGGGAGGAAATCGTCAAAGCAATCGGGGAGCGGGCGAATCTGGAAGCAAGCCCTTTGAAACGGTATCTGGGGAGGATGTTATGATCAGGGAAGTGACAGAAAAGGATTTCCAGGGCTTGATGTCCCTATATACCCAACTGCACAATAACGATATGCCGCCGGAGTCGAAAGAAATCCAAAAGCTGTGGCGGCGTATCCTCGACGACACGAATCATCATATTATCGTTGCGGAGGAGGAGGGGAAAATCGTTTCTTCCTGCGTATGCGTCATTGTCCCCAACCTGACCCATTGCCAGCGGCCTTATGCTCTGATAGAAAATGTGATAACAGATGAAAAATACCGGGGCAGGGGACTGGCGACCGGGTGCCTGAACTATGCCAGGGAGCTTGCAAAAGGGGAGAACTGCTATAAAATCATGCTGCTGACTGGTTCCAAACAGCAAAGCACATTGAATTTTTACCGCCGCGCCGGGTACAACAGCGAGGATAAGACGGCCTTTATCCAGTGGCTGGAATGAAAGGGGGACAGATAAATGTTATATCGAAGTATGACCGAATTGGACATAGAAAGCGCCGCCCGGCTGTACATGGAATATTACAATGGGAAAGAAAACGGAGAGTGGACGGAGCAGACAGCATATAAGCGCATCCATCAGGTATTCAGCCGGGAGGATTCTTATTGTCTGGCCCTTGAAAACGTCGGTGAACTCATTGCTTTTGCAATGGGGTATTTCGAGCAGTATGATGATTGCTGTGCCTATGATTTGATAGAGATTGTAGTTACCGGCGGTTATCAGAAAAAAGGCGTTGGGACAGCGTTTATGCAGGAGCTGGAAGCACGAGTAAAGGCAGAGGGAGCTATGCTGATACAGCTTCAGGCGGTGAACGATGAATTTCATGAGCATTTTTATGGGAAACTGGGATACAAGAACGTATCTAATTTGGTACTGAAAACAAAGATAATTTAAGAAAAAACATTCAAATATATAAAAGTCCGCCGGAGGGAACCAAAATGAGAACAGCTTACCCGATTGTGATTAGCCGCAGCAAAGATCATTTTATTGTATTTATACCAGATTTCCAGATCAATTCTCAAGGAAAGGATATTGCGCAGGCGATGGAAATGGCGCGCGACGCTATCGGCCTGATAGGGATTGATATGGAGGATGAAAAAGAACCTCTTCCCAACCCATCTGAATTGGCGCAGATTGCTAAAGAATATCCTTCTGACATAGTAACCCTTGTGGATGTGGATTTTTACGAATACAGACGGAAAAATGATATGCGTACAGTAAAAAAGAACTGTACCATCCCATCCTGGCTCAATTTTAAGGCCGAACAGGCGGGCATTAATTTCTCCCAGGCTTTGCAGGATGGCTTAAAGCAGCAGCTTCATTTGTAAAGATTGATATTGGCAAGACAACGCCGGAAGGGGATAATTCTCCCTTCCGGCGTGTTTTTTACAGGCGTTTTTTCCTCCTTATGGAAAATAAGCGCTCTGCCTCTTTCCCATAATCCAATATGTATTCTGCTACCTGCTGGGGCGTTTCGGCAAAATAGGCCGCTCCTGCTTCCTCTAATTCTTCCCGGCTGCCATAGCCGTACAATACCGCGATGGTATCTACATTTGTTTCAACTGCCCCCATAATGTCATGCTTCCGGTCGCCCACCATTACCGCCCTCTTGGGGTTGGTGCCGGAATGTGCCAGCGCCCACTGGATGACTTCCGCCTTTGCAGAACGGTTCCCGTTTAACTCGCTCCCAGCCACAAATGTGAAATACTGTCTGATATTGAAATGTTCCAATATCCGGTTTGCAAATACGGTTGGCTTGGATGTTGCCACCATCAGCCGTTTTCCAGCCTGCTGGAGTGTCCTCAACATTTCCTCTACCCCTGGATACAGGCGGTTTTCATATATCCCTGTCTGGGTGAAATATTCCCGGTAAACATCAACTGCCAACAACGCGTCTATTTGTGAGAACCCATATTGTTTTGTGAAGGATTCCAACAGCGGCGGGCCTATGATTTCCCGCAGCCTGGCTGGATCCTTTTCCTCTATCCCAAAATGATGGAGGGCATACTGGAAAGACCTTGTGATCCCTTCCTCCGGGTCTGTTAATGTGCCGTCTAAATCAAATAGTATTGTGGTATAGGGCTTTGTCAAATTCATTGTCTGTCCTCCTATTGGATTACTTGCGGGTTTTACCCGGATGTATCCTTTCCTCTTTTCTCTATTATAGCAATCTTATCCCTTTTTGTATAGTCGTTTGCTGTAAAAGTCATATAAAATCTATTTTTAACGTGGATTCGACGAAAAAACACCGCCCTCAATTTTATGGTTTGCGGTTTTAGGGACGCCATCACGGCAAACCGTTGGTTTGCCGGATGGCTGCAAGAAGTAACTTGGAGGTTTTGTCCAACTCTGGCGGGCTGAGTTCAGCAGAGCTGAACTTGG
>CAOJXI010000110.1 GCA_948465665.1 uncultured Clostridia bacterium
AAAGCCCCCTGGACCCGAAACCTTTTTAATCCGCCCTAGCCTGTACTCGTCTTAGGTTGTCCCCGCAGATTATTCCTCTGGCAAACAGAAAAACCGCATTGGAGGGGCAATGCGGTTTTTCCAAACTATTCATTCTGTTCATTAGGCAGATTCCGGGAATTTTCCCCGCGTTCTCCTCTAACAACGCGAACCTGTTCCCTTTGAAATGTTTTTGGCACATCCGGGTTTTTATCCAAAGCAATTTTCAAAGCCCCTGTCAAGGGGTTTGCATCCTGAACAATCCCCCTTCCTTCAGGTGTAGAAACCAAAGCCCCGACTTTAGGGGTCATCTTCAGCAATTTCTCATAAGAATCCTGTTCATATTTAAGGCAGCACATCAACCTTCCGCAAATGCCGGAAATCTTAGTAGGATTCAAAGAAAGGCTTTGTTCCTTAGCCATTTTGATGGAAACGGGCTGAAATTCTCCTAAAAAGGAGGAACAGCAGAAAGACCTTCCGCAAACGCCCAAACCGCCCAGCATTTTAGCCTCATCGCGAACGCCGATTTGCCTTAATTCAATGCGGGTTCTGAAGATGGAGGCTAAATCCTTTACCAGTTCGCGAAAATCCACCCGCCCGTCAGCGGTAAAGTAAAAAAGGATTTTATTGTTGTCAAAGGTATATTCCACATCTACCAGCTTCATATCCAGACGGTGTTCAGAAATTTTTTTCTGGCAGACAGAAAAGGCCTGTTTTTCTTTTTGCTTGTTGGCTTCCAGTTGTTGGAGGTCAGCGTCGCTGGCAGGGCGTATGACTTTTTTTAAGGGTTTTACAATTTGGCTGTTGGTAATTTTACGGTTTGCCATGGCGACTTCTCCACATTCCACGCCGCGGACTGTTTCGACAATGACTCTCTGCCCAAGGGAAAAGGAAATCCCATCAGGATCAAAGTAGTAAATTTTCCCGACTTCTTTAAACCGAACCCCAATGACTTCTGCATCGTCGGAAGGGGCTGGCGTAGATTTTAATGTATCTTCCACATTCTACCTCTTTTAAATCAAAGTTAAAATTTATTTTCTGCCGGAACCGGCAGTTTCCGCACAGAAAGCAGCAAGAACCAGGTTGAAATTTACATTCTGCCGTATTCTGCGGGCTGCATTATCTATTATATCAAGAATTTTCATAGACTGCAATGCTGAAAGCTTGGAAGCAGCTTCTTTCACAGCGGGCAGGGAGCTGAGCCCTGAATGGCTGGATGTAAATTTTTTTAAAGAAGCTTCTTTTACCATTTGTTTTAAACAGGGGAGTATTTGGACAAAGCTTTCTTTTTGCCTTTCATATTTGCTTACAGCGGACAAAAGGGTAAATTCATCCCCAGTACAAATAACAGATAAAAGGGATTGGGCTGCATCCCAGGCGCGGTTTGCCCGTTCACCTTCTTCGCTTTCGGAATCTAACAGGGAAAGGGCGCGCCCAATGTTTCCTTCCGCCTCAATTGCTGCTGCCTGGTACTGTTCCGCTTCCAGCCCCGGTTTTCTGCCTGCCAGCACTTGGGCACAGGTTTGTTCATCCGGCGGCTCCAAGGTAAAGGTCACGCATCTTGAAAGTATGGTTTCCAGCATTGTGGAACGGTTTTCACATAATAGGATGAAAATAACATATTCCGGCGGCTCCTCCAGAACTTTTAACAGGGCGTTCTGTGCCTGCCGGGTCATGTTCTGCGCATTATGCAGAATATATATTTTTGATTCGCTTTCGTTTGGGGCAATAAAAGCCTCCTGGCGTAAATCACGGATTGTTTCAATATGGAAAGATAATGGACGGACTGCCTCCGCTCCTGCTTCAATAATATCAGGGTGTATTCCTTTTTCCGCCTTATGGCAGGAAGAACATACACCGCAGGGCCGCGCCTGCTGGCTGCGGCAGAGGACGGCCTGTGCAATCAGCCGGGCTAAAGTACGCTTTCCTGTACCCGGCTCCCCCTGCAAAAGTATGGCATGAGATAAACGCCGGCTGTTTATCATAACAGCCAGCGTGTCTTTCAATGTACGGTTTGCGGCAAAACTTTCAAACAAGAAACCAGCTCCAAATTCTCATTTACAATTTTTCAAACCGTTCAACGTCAACAACAAAAATAGTTGCGCCGCCGATTGTTACCTCAATCGGATAGGAGGAGTACATTCCAACCCCATATGAGGCGGAGGAGGGCACCATCTGCGTCCGCTTTTTACTGTGCTCCCCTATGATTTTTATCACTTCGTCTACTTTTTCATCCGATACGCCGATCAGGAACGTTGTATTTCCAGACATCAAAAACCCGCCTGTGGTTGCAAGCTTCGTTACAGAAAATCTGGCCTTCGTCAGACTGGAGGATACCTTTGAGCTGTCTTCATTAGATACAATGGCAAGTATCAGTTTCATAAATTTACCCCTCCCATTTTCTATAGTATTTATTATAAAACAGTTCCTTTTTACAATGTCAAAGGCTCCTGTTTTTTTACTGGGGTGTATAACTTGATACACTATAAATAATTATACCATATTTTTATTGCGAATTCTATATTTTTAAGTTGCAGGAGTTAGGCAAAAACGGAAAAATTTGGGGTTATACGCCGGATGCCGCCAGCATAATCCCTGAAATATAAAAAATATTATTCCATTGAACTTCCCTAATATTGTTATAAAATATTATACCAAATCTCCTTAGTTTTGTCAATTTATGATAAATATTCTGTCAATTTAAGGTTGCGCTCCATAACTGAACGGCTCCTATAACAAAAAGCTTTCCTTTTACGGAGGGCAGGAAGGTTTTCCATTGTAACCCGGCTGTCAAAATTTTCATAGAATTGCGGGAGGTTGCTTGGCAGGGTATGCTGGTTCATTGGGCAAACGTCATTGCAGATATCGCATCCCCATGCCAGCCTGCCTTTTTGAACCTGTTCCGATTCCCAGCTTGACAGCTCCCCTTTTTTCTGGGTAATAGCAGAACGGCAGAGGGATTCTGTTAATCCAGCTGCTTTCAGCGCCCCTGTCGGGCATTGCTGTAAACATAAACCGCAGCCAAGGCATCCGCCCAGCGGCTGGGGGCTGCATGGTACCGGCAGCGTTGTCACAATCTCCCCAATGAAAACATAACTTCCAAAAACAGGGTTAATCAGCATCCCGTTTTTCCCCATCCATCCCAGGCCGGAAAGATAAGCGCCATATATTTCCCGGATAGGGGAGCTGTCTACAAAACTAACGAATTGTTCAGCGGGAAAACAATCTGACAATGCCTGGCAGCAGCTATGGAGGATCTGTCCGGCAATGTTATGGTAATCATCGGGAACAGCATAACGTGAAAGGTTCCTGTGGGGAAGTGGGCCGATATAATAAGGAAACAGTGCAAAAATAACAGTTTTAGCGTTCTCCGGGATACGGGAGCGGGAACAGACATCCAGCAGTGGGAGTACATCAGAGAAAGGGCAAAATCCACATTGAGAAACGCCCCGGCTTTTGAAAATAGAGTGAATTTGACGTGATATCATAAATAAAAGCAGCCTTTCCTTCATTAATCCTACAAAGTTTGCGGTTTGATATTGTGCAGGATGAAAAAGTGTGATACTCTAATAAATAGGAGCTGACAAAGGAGGCGAAATATGAGGCTGAGACATAAGCCGTGGGCACGTCCTGAATTGGAAGGGTGTCCTTTCAACATAGAAAACCCGGCACAGTACCGCGGTCAGTGGGACAGGCAGTTTTCGGGACAGAAGCCGCTTAGGATGGAGCTGGGCTGCGGCAAGGGGGGATTTATGGCCCAGATATGCCGGAGGGAGCCGGAATATAATTATCTGGCAGTAGATATTAAAAGCGAAGTGCTGGTACTGGCAAAACGGGCAATAGAAGCCGCCTATGAGGGGCAAAGCGTAACAAACGTACTGCTGATGGCGCAGAATATTGAGCAGATTGATCAAATGCTCTCCCCAGAAGATAAAATTGACCGGATTTATATTAACTTTTGCAACCCATGGCCTAAAATGAAGCATAAAAAAAGACGTTTGACCCATCCCCGGCAGCTTATGAAATACCGGGAGTTTCTAAAACAGGGCGGCGAAATATGGTTTAAAACCGATGATGATCCGCTCTTTGAGGAATCCATAGAGTATTTCCAATCTTGTGGATTTGAAATAAAAACGATTACCCGCGACCTGCATCACAGCGGGATCACTGGAAGCTATGCCACGGAACACGAGCGCATGTTTTCGGAACAGGGGATTCCAATTAAATTCCTGGTTGCAGTAAAAAGGGAACTCCCTGTGAGGGAAAATCTTGAAAAACACGAAGCCCTTTGAGGTATTTTTTAGAATACCATAATTTTATAATGAATACAACTGTGTTGGATACAGTTCATCCTCAACCGGACAGGGCTTTTTGCAGCAGGCCCATTTAAAAATCGGAGGAACTTTTCATGACTATACGGCAAGCGTATCTTGGGGCGGTGGGGTATCTGCGCGCTTATGGCGTTGAAGCCCCGGAATTTGACGCCGCCCAGCTTGTAGAAGCGGCCACAGGCGTTTCCCGGGCAAGGATGCCCCTGGAAGGGCAGCAGGATATATCCCCTGCCCAATGGAAAAAATTAAGGGCATTAACGGATCGCCGGGCTCAAAAATATCCTTTGCAGTATCTTTTAGGGGAATGGGATTTTTACGGCCTTACTTTCTCAGTCGGCGAAGGGGTGTTAATTCCCCGGCCTGATACGGAAACGCTGGTTGAAACGGGGCTGAAGCTCTTAGAGGGGACAGATCATCCTGTTATTTATGACTTGTGCAGCGGTTCCGGTTGCATAGCCGCAGCAGTTGCCAGCCAAAGGCCCGACGCTGTTGTATTTGCGGTAGAGGTTTCCCAAGATTCCTTTTCCTACCTTCTCAAAAATATCCGGGCGTTTCCTGGAGTGAAGCCGATGCTGGCAGATATTTTTGAAGCGGCTTCGCAGCTTCCACCCTGCAACCTTATTCTTTCAAATCCCCCTTATCTTTCAGATGAGGAAATGGAACATTTACAGACGGAAGTGACATATGAACCGAGGATTGCATTGCGGGCTGAGGAAAACGGATTATTTTTTTACCGCCGCATTTCCAGAATGTATCAAAAGAACCTTTTGCCCCAAGGCCATATAGCATTTGAAGTGGGTTATCGGCAAAATGAGCTGGTAGAGGGAATTTTAAGGTGGGATGGGTGGAAAAATGTGAACAGTACAAAGGATATCAATGGGATTAAGCGGGTTGTTTCTGCGTCCGTTTAACCTGGATGTATAAGAACCTGTTCAGAAAATCTCTATATATGCTGCGGCTGTGAACAGGCTCTGAAACAATTCCATATGAAAAGGCAGGGAAGATATTATGTCAAAGGAGCAAATGAAAACATCCATAGGAGGGCAGGCGGTCATAGAAGGGGTAATGATGCGCGGCCCGGAAAAAACAGCTATGGCAGTCCGCCAGCCCAATGGGGAGATTGCATTGGAATTATGGGCAGGCTCACCCCCAACAGCATGGTATAAAAGCACGCCCTTTATCCGTGGAATATTTAACTTTATTGATATGATGAAGTTAGGCTACAAATGCCTGATGAAATCCGCGGAACTGTCCGGGGTTGATATGGAGGATGAGGAGCCCTCCAAATGGGAGAAAAAGCTGAACGACCTGTTTGGGGATAAATTAATGAGTGTTGTCACTACAGTAGCGATGATTTTAGGGGTAGGAATCGCAGTTATGCTTTTCATGGCCCTGCCAACAGCGCTTAGCAAGGGGGTTAATTATTTAGCGGGAGGGGTTTTCCCCAATATGGGGCTGTCGTTTTTAGAAGGCGGGCTGAAAATTATAATTTTTATTATATATTTATCAATGGTGCGGAAGATGCCGGAGATGAAGCGGATGTTTTCCTATCATGGCGCAGAACATAAAACCATTGCCTGTTATGAAGCCAAAGAAGAACTGACGATTGAAAACGTTCGCAAATATACCCGGTTCCATCCGAGATGCGGAACCAGTTTCCTGTTAATTGTATTGATTATATCCATACTGGTATTTTCCGTTGTAACATGGCAGAATGGGTTAATCAGGGTAGCATTAAAAATTTTGCTGCTTCCGTTTGTGGTAGGGATTGCCTATGAAATTATCAAGCTGGCGGGACGGTATGATAATTGGGCAACGCGGGTTATATCCGCGCCGGGGCTGTGCCTGCAAAGGCTGACCACAAACGAACCAGACGACAGTATGATTGAAGTAGCTATTGCATCCATTAAACCAGTAATACCGACGCAGGAAGGAGCAGATAAATGGTAGTGGCAGAAGGAAAAGACGGATTGGCTCTCTCAAATATTAAATTAGTGGCCTGCGATATAGACGGAACGCTTTTACAGGGGGATGAGCGTTCTCTAAATCTCAATGCAGTTGCAATGATTTGCCGGTTATGGGAGCATGGGATATGGTTTTGTACTGCCAGCGGCAGGCAGTACGCATGTCAAAGGCGGCTTTTTGCCGCAGCCGGAATTGAAGACTGGATGTATTACATCTGTGAAAACGGGGCGGCAGTATTTCAAGGGGACATAGAAGTTTCCAAAACTCCTTTGGATCGGGCAGAAGCGATTCAAATGGCGAAATGGATTTATGAAATTCCCCAATGCGAAGCTTTGGCGTCTGGTTCCCGTTCCTGCTACATTGTGCCAAAGGGGGAAGATTATCTTCCATTAATCCGCGATTATGTGGGCAACGATACAGTCGTTGTTTCCTCCTGGGAGGAAATCCCGGAAGAAATTGTAAAAGTAACCGCTTACTGCCGGGACGGCGGGGAGGGGCATCTCTCTGAGATGGCATCCGCCTGGGGGGAGCGGTATCATGTAGCGTTAAGCGGGAAAGAATGGATAGACATTACCCAAGCTGATAAAGCTTCCGGGCTGCGGGAAGTGTGCAAAGTTTTAGGGATTTCCCCGGCGGAGGTTATGGCGCTGGGGGACAATTACAACGATATCAGCATATTAAAAGAATCAGGCTATCCGGCGGCTATGCTGCACAGCCCGGACGAGGTAAAGAAAATTGCTGCAAAACTTTTCCGGCGGGCAGAGGATGGGATTTCATGGCTTTTGGATAACCTGGAAGCTCTGGAACCGCAGGAAGCATGGTAAGCGTTGGTTTCGTCTAAATTGAATTGAAAAATTTATGATGGAGGAAGTTAATGGCAATCAGCAAAGCTATGCAAACGGCCTTACGCGCGCTGTCCTATCCAGAACCGGATATACGGCGTACCTACCGGCTTGAGCGGGAGGTCAAACGGATTGGGGGGAGGTTAGCTCCTGCGGTTGGGCTTAACATCCATACGGTTGACACATGTTTCTGCTTTTCGTCCCATATAGTCCCGCTGCGCATCTATAGTCCATCTGAAAACACCTCCTCTGTTTCCCCTATCCTTTTATTTTTTCACGGCGGCGGATGGGTTATGGGGTGTATAGACAGCTATGACTCCGTATGCCGGAGGCTGGCTTGTTTTACTGGATGCACTGTTATTTCCGTTGAATACCGCCTTGCGCCAGAAAATCCTTATCCGGCGGGGCTGGAGGATTGTTATTTAGTGACGAAATCCCTGCTGGAAGGACGGATTCTTTCAGACTACAGGACAAGGCCGGTTATTTTAATTGGGGACAGTGCAGGAGGGAATTTAGCCGCAGCAGTTTCCCTTTTAGCAAGAGATCAAGGGGAAGCTTTCCCAGATGGGCAAATTCTGATTTATCCCGCGCTTTTCTATGACTATGGCTCCAAAAATCCTTACCCCTCTGTGAAGGATAATGGAAGCGATTACCTTTTAACTGCTAAACGGATGCAGGAATTTATTGAGATGTACCAGGGCGATATGACAGAGATAAGCCCCTATTTTGCCCCGCTTTTGGCAGGGGACTTTTCTAGGCAGCCCCCTACCTTAGTTATTACAGCGGAGTTTTGTCCGCTGCGCGACGAGGGGGAGGATTATGCCGATAAGCTTGGAGCAGCAGGGGCTACCGTTAAATTGTGCCGTGTGCCGGATGCACTGCATAATTTTTTCTGTTTATCTGAGAAGTTTTTAGCCGTTCAACTGTGTTATGAGGAAATTTGTAGGTTTTTGACGGAGAATTTCCATGTTTCCTGTCCTGAATTAGATTGGAAATCACCTAAGATTGCGGGGGTTTGATGGAGCTAATTTGCGGGAGAAAGCTAAGATGAGTACAAGCTGGGGCGGATTAAAAAGGTTTCGGGTCCAGGGGGCTTTCCTAAAAAGCCCCCTGGTCGCGCCCGCAGGCGCGAAATACCCCAGCAGGCTTAAAGCCAAC
>CAOJXI010000111.1 GCA_948465665.1 uncultured Clostridia bacterium
AGGAAAGCCCCCTGGACCCGAAACCTTTTTAATCCGCCCCAGCTTGTACTCATCTCAGCTTATCCCCGCAAATTAGCTTTTCCCAACTTAAAATGAAGGGCTTACTGAAATTTTTCAGCAAGCCCTTTTTTACCGCTTAAACTGCGGGGGTACGATGCAGTGAAGATCTCATGGCAATCTGGCACGCCAGATAAGCGTCGTCAAGTTTAGAAACCGTAATCAAAAATCTCCCATTATGGCAGAACGACATAGAAGGCACACCAGAAATCCTTGGTAAATCCCACGAAGGCTCTCCTGCCCATGCAGCAGGGAAAAGGCATTTAGCCTCTTTCGTTTCAGAGGACGGTACAACCTGAACATTAAACCCGCCTCTCAAGGATGGAAAAATAACAAACTGTGCCTCAGTCTCACTTAAAAACTCTTTCCATGGGGCAAACTTAGGCAGGAAGATAATTCTCTTATCTTCAGCGCTGTTATAAGCATTTTGTACATATTCCATAGCACGCTGCCTGCTCAAAATGGTATCAAACTGATTGGCAAGAATTTCCTTAGCCATGTCAACCGCCCTTTCAAAACATTGATCAAATGTATCAGCCGAATCCCAGTTTGGATTAAAAGCGGAGATTACAGATGCAAGCTGGCATCCGCAGCCGGTGTTATCATCCAAATCAAGAGGCTGTATAAAAGATTCGTCGAAATTTTTCGCCGCATCTTCCCCTAAAAGGGAATTCCCAAACTCACGCCACAATAGTCCAAAGGCCGCATAGGGAACGCCGTTTTCACGAACGGGCACATTATTCTGGTGATGGTCGAACATCCCGCCTCCAATATCAAATACAATCCCGTCAAAATCCGCCGGGACTACATAACCTCTCGTTATTTCTATCCCAGGAAACAGGATGTACAGAAGCGCGGAAGAGAATACGTCATCCGCATGGAATTTACCTCCATGGGTCATTGCCTTGCTGTAACTGCGATCCATAAATTATCCCTCTCATTCCTGAAAGAATATTGAAAGCCCATATAGTACCATTGTGCAAATTTTTCAATATACGACTACACCCCGGATATTATATGTTCTTTCTGTGGAAGTGTTTCCTGTAAGCAGGAAACGTCAAACTGCATCGTCTGTACTCTATCACATTCATTTCGCTTTGTCAAATAGATGCAGGCAGATTCTACTTTCTTGCAAATTTATTTGTGTAACGGTTTGATATTTTTGTGTAAATCGAAGAATTTCTGTACTTTTTTATGTCTCTTTCCATGGATAAATGTTGTTTTCAAATTATGACCTATGCCTAAACAAAATCACTTGTTTTTCATAATATCCAGTAGTATAATTGAAATAATGCGTCATACTTATCATAAAATAATTTTGATGGAATAGGAACTAATTCTATTAGTAATATTCCACGAAATATATGTGAATCAGGAAAACAAATAAAGAAGGGATTTTTAAAATGTCAACCAGAGAATACCATAGCCATTCGCACCGCAGATACCATAAACGTCAAAAAAGCTATGCTCTCAAAGTATTTGTCATAACTCTTTTTGTTGTTCTTTTAATGGGGCTGTTTACAGCATATATGGCATCAGAGCAGAATCCCCAGCCTAGTGAAAGCCAGTCAATTCCACAAACAACATCTGTTTCTCAAGCGGTATCCTCTCAGGCCCCTTTGCAGAAAGCTGTCAGCATGCCTAAAGAGACTCCTTCCTCCCAATCAGAAAAAGAACGGTCCGGCGCTGCGCCTAAGATAGATAAGGAGCAGTGGAATCTAATTTTAGTGAATCCTTGGAATCCAATTCCAGAAAATCATTCTATTGCCTTGACAGAATTGAAAAATGACCAGGCTGTAGATGAACGCTGCTACCCGGCTTTACAGGATATGATGGACGCTTGCCGCGCTGAGGGACTATCCCCTGTTATCTGTTCCTCTTATCGCAGTATGGAGAAGCAGAAAAACCTGTTCAAAAAACAGGTTGATATGATGCTCGCTACAGGGCTGTCCCAGGCAGAAGCGGAAAAAGAAGCTGCAAAGGCTGTCGCTATACCAGGAACCAGCGAACATCAGTTAGGTTTGGCTGTTGATATTGTAGATTTGAATAATCAAAGTTTGGATGAATCCCAGGAGGAAACCGGAGTCCAAAAATGGCTGCTCGCCCATTGCTGGGAATATGGTTTTATTCTCCGTTACCCCAATGACAAGAGCAAAATCACCGGAATTATGTATGAGCCGTGGCATTACCGTTATGTGGGAAAAGAAACCGCGATGGAAATTTATCGTAAAGGGATATGCCTGGAAGAATACCTGAAAGGAAATGAATGATGGAGGATATTAATAATGTGGGAATGTCCAAAATGCGGAAGAAAGTTTAAAAGAGAACATCAAAGCCATTACTGCGGTTCCAAACCCTCTACAATAGATGAATATATTGAAAGGCAGGAGGAAGATGTTCAGCCCATACTTGTTAAAATGCGGGAAACCATCCGCCAGGCAATTCCAGACGCGGACGAATGTATTTCGTGGAGTATGCCAACATGGAAAAAGAAACGGAATATCATTCACTTTGCGGCTAATAAAAATGATATCGGTTTATATCCCGGCGAAGAAGCCACAGCATTTTTCCAGGATAGGCTGGATAAATATAAAACCAGCAAAGGTGCCATCCGATTACCTATTAGTAAGCCTATTCCCTTTGACCTGGTATCCAACATTGCCAAATGGTGCTTTGAACAGGAACGGAAAACAAGGGATAAATAAACAAATTTGCAGAAAAGGTGGATTTAGGCGATTTTCGTTTGAAAAAGGGGAATTTCTGTCTTAATATTCAAAGGCTGTGATAAGGGAAGCCCGCTCCAATGCGGGCTTAATGGGACGATATCGCTTAAAGTTTGTAGTTTATCAACAGATATGCTATAATAAATCCATAGCAATCGATTGCTTTTGGAGAAATTTACTAACAGGGAAAAAGGAGGATACATCATGGAAGAATACTTTGGATTGGCGTGCATTGCGATTGTGGTTGTTCTGCTGCTGCTCCTGCTGTTGAGCTGCTGGCGGAGGGTTCCGGCGGATAAGGCTATGGTTATTACCGGACTGAAAAAGAGGGTCCTCAGCGGCAAAGGCGGCTTTATGGTGCCGTTTTTGGAAACAAGCTGCGTTATTTCACTGGAAAATATCTCTATGACTACCGACGTTACAGAAGCACCTTCCCAACAGGGAATCTTTATGGACGTGGTGGGAACGGCTGTTGTCAAGGTACGCAATGAACCAAACAGCATTTACAAAGCAGTAGAACAATTCTGCTCAGGAAACGCTAAATCTACAAAGGAAGTTATCAGCGGCATGGTGGAACAAATCCTGGAAGGCAAGCTGCGCGGAATTGTATCTACCATGACAGTAGAAGAAATCAACTCCAACCGCGCCGAATTTGAGCGGCGTGTGGAAAGCGACATCAATAAAGAACTGGACGAAATGGGATTGCAGCTTTTATCCTATTCCATCCTGCGGATAGCGACCCAGGGCGGATATTTGGAAAACCGCGCCCGTCCCCAGGTAGCCCAGTCAAAAGCAGAAGCGGAAATTGCCGAAGCAGAGCGCAAACGGGATACTGATATTAAAACAGCGGAAGCTGTCCGGGAAGGCGAAAAGGTGAAACTGGCTGCTGAAGCCCAGGTTGCAGAGGCGGAACGCGACAAAACTTTAAAGGTGGAACAGTTCCGCGCAGAACGCGACCGTGCAAAGGCAGAAGCTGACGTAGCATACTCCCTGCGCGAGATTGAAAAACAGTCCGAGGTGGAAAAAGAAAAGGCGTCCCTGGCAGAACAGGCAGCCAACCGTGTAGAAAAGGAACTGGTTGCCAGCGTTGACAAGCCCGCAGAAGCCGCAAGGCGTAAAACTGAGATTGAAGCAGAAGCCCAAAAAGCGAAGGCTATCCGGTACGCTGAAGCAGAGGCGGAAAAAATCCGTATTGAAGCCCAGGCAAAAGCAGAAGCAAAGAAAATTGAAGCCCAAGCTGAAGCAGAAATGATCCGTTTGAAAGCTGAAGCAGATGCAGAAGCAATCCGCGCCAAAGGGATCGCCGGCGCAGAAGCAGAAGCAAAAGCAATCCAGTTAAAAGGCGAAGCAGATGCAGGAGCGATTAAGGCAAAAGGTCTTGCAGAAGCAGAAGCCAAAAGCCAACTGGCAGACGCTATGGCAAAATATGGCGAGGCCGCGGTTACAGAAATGCTGATTAACAAGCTGCCGGAAATCATGGCCCAGGTAGCGAAACCAATGAGCAGCATTGACAAAATAACAGTTATCGACACAGGGGAAGGCTCCTCAAATACTGGAGCGTCAAAGATTGCTAAAACCGTTACAAATGTAGCTGGAACGGGTTTTGAGGTGTTAAAGGATTTAACAGGTCTGGATGTCACAGAATTGATGAAAAAATTCACACAAAAGGACTCCTCCCCTGCTCAGGCTCCCGAAGATAATACGGCAGAAGAAAAGAAAGAGCCAACAGCGCCGGAGGAAAAAGCAGCAGCTTCCCAGAAGCCCGGCAGGAAAAAACAAATCTAATACATAACATGGGCTGTATGGTTTTAAAATCATACAGCCTAATTTTTTCAGCATACGGTCCAAAGACGTTTACAAAGTATGCAAAAGTATGATAAGATGTAAAGGGTTTATCAGAACACATTGCAAAGCTGCATATACATATATTATAGGAGGAACGATTCAACATGGTAAAGCTATCAGCGCAGGGAGTATGGCTCCTGAATGGAACAACAATGATAGAGGACAACAGCCATTCCCAGGAAAAAATAAAGCAGTTCTTGGGATATGTGCCAACGAAAGAGGAAGGGCTTCAAAAAACAATAGCCTATTCTATCCTGAAAGCACATAACACATCCGGCAATATGGAAAACCTTAAAATACGTTTTGACGCGATGGCGTCCCATGACATTACATATGTGGGGATTATCCAAACAGCGCGGGCAAGCGGAATGGAACGCTTCCCCCTGCCCTATGTGCTTACCAACTGCCATAACAGCTTATGCGCTGTAGGGGGAACCATTAACGAAGACGACCACCTTTTTGGCTTATCTGCTGCAAAGAAATATGGCGGGATATATGTGCCTCCCCATTTGGCGGTAATCCATCAGTATATGAGGGAGCAGATGAGCAGCTGCGGCAGAATGATACTTGGCTCTGACAGCCATACCCGTTATGGGGCTTTGGGAACCCTTGCCGTTGGCGAGGGCGGCGGCGAACTTGCCAAACAGCTTTTAGGGAACACCTATGACGTGGCACGTCCCCAAGTGGTTGCGGTTTACCTTACCGGGGCTCCGGCGAAAGGGGTAGGCCCCCAGGATATCGCCCTTGCCATTATCCGCGAAGTTTTCCAAAATGGATATGTGAAAAATAAAATTATGGAGTTCGTCGGTGACGGTATCGCTAACCTGAACTGTGAATTCCGCAACGGCATTGACGTTATGACCACTGAAACCGCCTGTCTTTCCTCTATCTGGACAACAGACAGCAAAACAGAGGAATATTTTTCCGTCCATGGACGCCCGGAGGCTTATCGGGAACTACGTCCTGGGGACGCCGCTTATTATGACGGCATGGTATATGTGGATATGTCAACAATAGAGCCAATGATTGCCCTGCCGTTCCATCCCAGCAATGCCTTTTCCATTCGGGAACTATATGAAAATCTAAACGATATTCTGTCGGAAGTTGAAGAAAACGCAACCAAACAGTTAAACACGCCCGGCGTAAGCCTTTCCCTGCGGGATAAGGTTGTAAACGGTAAACTTCAGGTAGAACAGGGCGTAATTGCCGGATGTGCTGGCGGCACTTATGACAATTTAGTTGACGCGGCGGATATTTTGAGGGGAAAATCCATTGGCTGCGATGCGTTCTCTTTAAGCATTTATCCATCCAGCCAGCCTGTTTATATGGAGCTGGTTAAAAATGGCGCTGTGGCTGATTTTATGGCAAGCGGCGCTACTGTTCGGACAGCTTTCTGCGGGCCATGTTTTGGAGCGGGGGACGTTCCCGCCAACAACTGCCTGAGCATCCGCCATTCTACCCGGAACTTCCCCAACCGGGAAGGCTCCAAACCAGGTAATGGACAGATTGCATCTGTTGCCCTGATGGACGCGCGCTCTATTGCCGCTACTGCCATCAATCACGGGCTTTTGACCCCTGCCACGGATTTAGACCTGTCCTTTACCAAACCGAAATACTTCTTTGAAAAAACAATCTATGAAAACCGTGTATACAATGGCTTTGGCAAGGCAGATTCCGGGGAAGCGCTCCGCCTTGGGCCGAACATAGCGGATTGGCCGAAAATGTCCACCCTGACTGATGACCTCCTTCTCACTGTTGCCAGCGAGATACATGATCCGGTCACTACCACCGATGAGTTAATTCCCTCTGGTGAAACTTCCAGTTACCGCTCCAACCCGTTAAAACTGGCAGAATTTACCCTGTCAAGAAAAGACCCCAAATATACCGAAAGGGCTAAAAAATCCCAGCAGGCAGAATTCAGCCGTCTGGAAGGGAAATCTCCAGAAAACATTCCTGAACTGAAAGGGTTGTTTGACCGGATCCGGCTTATTTCTGGATATGAGAATATTAATCCGCTTGAAACAGGAATTGGAAGCCTTGTATATGCAGTAAAGCCTGGAGACGGTTCCGCCAGGGAACAAGCTGCATCCTGCCAGAAAGTTTTAGGCGGATGGGCGAATATTGCGCAGGAATACGCTACAAAAAGGTATCGTTCCAACCTCATTAACTGGGGGATGCTGCCGCTGATATACGAAGAAAGCGAACTTCCCTTTAAGCTTGGTGACAGCGTTTTCCTGCCTGGAATCCGCAAGGCAGTCCAGGACAAAGCAGAAAATATCCAAGCGTATGCGCTCCGGCAGGATGGGACTGCTGTCCCGTTCCAAGTAAAGCTTTCCAATCTGACCGATGATGAACGGAAAATTATTCTGGCTGGATGCCTGATTAACTTTAACCGGGAGATGCAGCACAGATAAACAGGGGGAACTGATATGGGCAGAATTTATACCAATATAGAACAACTGGTAGGACATACTCCACTATTGGAACTTATCCAAATTGAAAAGGCATATTCCTTGCAAGCACACATCATAGCTAAGATAGAAAGTTTTAACCCGGCGGGTTCCGCAAAGGATCGGGTTGCCAGGAATATGCTGGACAATGCAGAAAAACAAGGGCTTTTGCATCCGGGGGCGGTTATTATTGAGCCTACTTCCGGGAACACAGGAATCGGCCTTGCTATGTCTGCTGCTGTGAGGGGATACCGCCTTATCATCGTTATGCCGGAAAACATGAGCGCGGAACGAATGAAAATTATGAGGGCCTATGGCGCGGAACTGGTTTTGACAGACGGTTCTAAGGGCATGGCGGGGGCAATCCAAAAAGCAGATGAACTGGCTGGGGAAATTCCCAACAGTTTGATTGCCGGGCAATTTACCAATCCTGCCAACCCCGATGCGCATGAGGCTTCCACAGGCCCGGAAATCTGGCAGGATACGGATGGGAAAGTTGATATTTTCGTTGCAGGAGTTGGAACCGGAGGGACGATTACCGGCGTGGGGAGGTATCTGAAAAAACAGAACCCGGCAATTCAGATCATTGCAGCAGAACCGGCTTCGTCTTCTGTGTTAAGCGGGGGAACCGCTGGTTCCCATGGGATTCAGGGGATTGGTGCAGGGTTTATACCAGAGATTTTGGATACTGATGTTTATAGCGAGGTTGTCCCTGTTAGGGATGAGGATGCGATCCATATGGGGAGAGAAATTGCAAAAAGCGAAGGATTATTGGTAGGGATTTCATCCGGGGCGGCGGCTTGGGCAGCAGTACAAGTTGCAAAAAGGCAGGAAAATCAAGGGAAAAATGTTGTCGTCCTGTTGCCCGATTCAGGGGAGCGTTACCTTTCGACCAGCTTGTTTGAATGACCAGAATATCAAAGGCAAATTAAAAAGGTTTGGGGTCAAGGGGCCTTTCCTCAAAAGGCCCTTGCCGGGTCCAGGGCAGGCGGCCCTGGTCGCGCCCGCAGGCGCGAAATCCCCAGCAGGCTTAAAGCAAACGGAAACCTTGCCTAAGAGACGATAGCTAACCATTTCGTCAGTATTCAAAATCAAAAGCCCGCTGGAATTGCTTCAGGGGTGGGATAAGACTGGGATTGGAACCAGCTTAGGGCAGGCAGCCCCATTAGGCGGGCTTTCTTCCGCT
>CAOJXI010000112.1 GCA_948465665.1 uncultured Clostridia bacterium
TGGGCGGAAAATCCGCCGCTAAGACGTGCGCGGGGAGATTCTAAACAGGCTCTAAAGAATTTGGAACCCCAAACGGCGCGGCGCTGGATGTAATCCGGCAGGCCGTGCCGTAATGGTTTGCCAGGGTATTTTCCTCCCCAGGCAGTAGTATTTTCCATATAAATATGGTACAATAAACCGCAGGCAGTTATTTGCTGAACCAGAATGAAAGGAATTATAATGAACATGCAGGAATGGACAGAAATACAGATTGAAATACCAACCAGCCATGCTGACCAGGCGGCGGCAATTGCACAGATGGCAGTGCCATATGGAATCTATATAGAGGATTATTCCGATTTGGTGGAGGAAGTGCCTAAAATTGCACATATTGATTTAATAGACGAGGAACTTCTTCAAAAGGACAGGAGCAAGGCAATCATTCACATATATATCAGCCCGGATTCCAACCCGTCAGAGGCAGTTTCCTTTTTACAAGAGCGGATGGAAGCTGAGGCGATCCCTTACCAATTGCGGACGGAAGGGATTAAAGAAGAGGATTGGGCCTTTGGCTGGAAAAAATATTATCATCCTCTCAGGATAGGGAACCATATTGTAATATGCCCCTCATGGGAAACCTGCAAATTGTCCGCCGGGGATATACAGATAAGGTTAGACCCTGGTATGGCGTTCGGGACAGGGACTCATGAAACAACCCGTTTATGTTTGGCTATGCTGGAACATTATATAACCCCTGGCTGTGAAATGCTGGATATTGGCTGCGGGAGCGGCATTTTATCCATCTGCGCGGCACTGCTGGGGGCATCGCAGGCGGTAGGGGTGGATATTGACGCGACGGCTGTCCGGGTTGCCCAGGAAAACGCTGAAATGAACCATGTTGCAGATAAAACGGTTTACCATTGCGGAGACCTTACAGAAAAGGTATCTGGAAAATACCATGTGATTTGTGCCAATATTGTTGCAGATGTTATTCTGCGGCTTGCCCCCCAAGTTGGAAACTTTATGGCAGAGGACAGCATCTTTCTTGTTTCGGGAATTATAGATTCCCGCCAGCAGGAGGTTGCCCAGGCATTGGAACAGGAAGGTTTCCAATTAATAGAGAATGTGGAGGAAAAGGGCTGGTGCGCTATGGCAGTGCGCCGCTGCCTGTAACCATTCCCGACAAAACAGGAGTAATAAGATGCCTAGGTTTTTTACAGAAGATTTCAGGGAAGGGAATTCTGTTGCTGTCATTTCCGGCGAGGATGCGGTTCATATTTCTAAATCCCTCAGGATGCGGGCAGGAGACCCCATTACCCTTTGTGACAAAAAGTCTACAGATTATTTTGGAACGGTGCAGTCCATTGATGGAAAACAAGTGGTAGTTGAAATTACAGGAAGCAGTCCTTCCGCCAGTGAGCCAACCGTCCAGGTTTCTTTGTTCCAGGCCCTTCCAAAAGGGGATAAAATGGACTGGATTGTACAGAAATCCGTAGAATTGGGGGTATTCCAGATTTTCCCGGTGATTACGAAACGGTGCGTCTCCAGGCCGGAAAAATCCGCGTGGGAACGTAAACGGGAGAGGTTCCAGAAAATTTCTTATGAGGCCGCGAAACAATGCGGCAGGGGGATTGTCCCGGAAATAGGGGGGCTCCTTACGTTGGAGGAAGCTTTTCAAAAGATGCCATGCTGTGATCTTCCCATCCTTTTTTACGAGCAGAGCAGGCGGCCTTTTGCACCTATCCTTAACTGCGAATGGAAATCTGCCGCTGTTTTGGTTGGCAGCGAGGGAGGGTTTGAACCGGAGGAAGCAGAACAGGCGTTACAGGCGGGAATTACAGATGTATCTTTGGGGAGCAGGATTTTAAGGTGTGAAACTGCCCCTTTGGCTGTACTTTCTGCATTGATGTTTCAGAGCGGGAATTTATAGGGGCATTTTGACCGCAAATCAGTTTTTTAAAGGATATGATTTTTGAAAATGAAACAATTTGCAATCGGTTTGACGGTTTTTATTTTGATTGTATTTATTACAGCCTGTTTGGCAATGATAGGGTATTATCATTTGAACAACAGGTCTGAATCCGGCGATATCCCCGTTGGAGGCAGCGCGGAGGATATCGTTTCTTCTATAAGTATAAGCGAACCTTCCTCCCAGAGCGTTTCCCAGCCGGAAACTTCCTCTATCCCTGAACCTCAAAGCCCGCAGGATGAGGAACCTTCCAGCTCAGAAACACTGCCCAGTGAACCGGAACCCTCCCAGCCGGCTGAAGTTGTCACGCCTGAGCCTGAACCCAATGAAAGCGGTGATGACTGGCGGCTGATGCTGGTGAATCAAACCCACCTGCTTCCAGATGATTATTCTTTTGAGCATACCGTAATCGAGGGGTATTATACCTTTGACGCACGCGCTGCGGAAGCGCTGATACAGATGCTGAACGATGGAAGGGCGGCAGGGTATGCCCTGCGGATTGTATCCACCTACCGGACAGTGGAACGAAGTGAATATTTATATACCAATAAAATAGCGGAATACCAATCTATTGGATACAGTGCCGAAGATGCTGCCGTTGAAGCTGCCCGGTGGATTGCCCCGCCGCGCACCAGCGAGCATAACGCAGGGCTTGCCATTGACGTAGTTTCCACTGATTACGATCAGGTATATGGGGACTTAATGCACGAATTTGAAAATTTCCCTTCCTTTACCTGGCTTTCGGAGCATTGCGCAGAGTATGGCTTTGTCCTGCGTTATCCCAAAGACAAGCAGGAAATAACGGGGATTACCTATGAACCGTGGCATTACCGTTATGTTGGGGTGGAACACGCGAAAAAAATGCAGGAATTAAATATGTGCCTGGAAGAATATGTGGAATGGCTTAACGGCTGACGGTTTCTCAAGGAGTTGGTTTATTTAAATGAAGGGGTTCCACGCCAAACATGGCCGGGAGAAAACAGGCGCTCCTCTCCC
This sequence comes from uncultured Clostridia bacterium, assembly GCA_948465665.1. Taxonomy (GTDB): domain Bacteria; phylum Bacillota; class Clostridia; order Oscillospirales; family Ruminococcaceae; genus UBA1405. The sequence goes on from CAOJXI010000112.1 coordinate 2,945, forward strand.
TAAAAGCATACTAAAAGAAGGGAAAACCTATCCAAAGGGGTTCCATATCCTGTCCGCCCTCCTTCTGCTGGCGGCAGTGGTGCTGTCTGCCCGGTTCTGTGCTTTCCAGACTAAACATTACATCCAGAAACAGGCTGACAGCGCGGAACTTTGGATTTTACAGGAGCAGACCATTACCAGGGGGTTTGGACTACAGCTTTTAGATAACCAAATCCGTTATGCCGCCAGCTTTGGAGTTGGTTTTATTGACGCAATGATACGGTTTGAAAATATCCCTTATGATCCTTCCGGTGCGTTCCTCAGCCTTTGGAAAGGAATGAATCCTGGGGTTTTAGTGCAGAAGGTGGAATTTTTAGACCATGCAGTCCGGGTGTCTATGATCTGCGAAAACTATGATTCCTTGGAAATGTATAAAAATTCCTTAGTAAAGGAGGACTATTTTTCATCGGTTTTATCCGCTGATTTGGTAACGTCCGACCACCAGATCCAAACAGTTATGACCTGCTTATTTGCATAAAAGGAGTGACATATTATGGAGGATTTTTCCCAGTGGGAATTTGATGTTTTGGTTGACCCTTCCCTCCCCGAAGACCTTCCCGGCCAAAAAAAGTTTCAAACCGTTCAAAGCGCGGCAGAATTTTGCCGGAGCGGTTCCCCGGACTGCCCTGTTGTAATCGGCATTGCACCAGGGGTTTATTTTCTAAACGGCAGCGAGACGAATCCCGGACTTGTTATAAAACGGGACTATATCAAACTGCTGGGCCTGTCTAATGATGCGAGGGATGTAGTCCTTGCCGATAACCGGGGAGAATTTCAGGGCAGTCAAAAGCAGCGTTCTATGTCTGTGGAGGTATGCAGCATAGGATTCGGGGCGGAAAATATTTCTTTTTATAACTATTGCAACGAGCCTTTGGTTTATCCCCGCAATCCCTCCTGCAACCGACCAGCCCGTTCTAACTCCGAAACCCAGGCATATGTATTAAAGGTTTCCGGCGGGGACGGTAAACCAAGCGACCGGTTATATTTCAAAAACTGCCGCTTTGTAAGCTGGCTGGATACCCTTGCTGTTGGGGCGAAACGCGCCTATTTTAAGGACTGTTATATTCAGGGTACGGATGACTTTATGGGTGCAAACGGCGTTTTTTTGTATGAGGACTGCATTTTGGGATGTTACAGCGGATATCCAATTTATGGGGCGGGGCATGGTTCGGCTGGTATGGTTTTGCTGCGGTGTAAATTTGTTTCCCTTCATCCAGAACGTCCCCAAGTTCCTTTGAACATGTCAAAAGTACCTGGGGCGTTGGCTGTTATCGGCTGTACATTCCCCAATCATGCAAAATTGGGCTGGTGTAAAAAGCTTCCTTCCACCAAAGATTTTTATTACTATAACCTCAGATTTGATAACGGGAAAACCGCTGTAATTCCAGGTTCAGAAGTTTGCGCCTGTGCTTTGACTTCCCAACAAGTGAAAGGGTTTAACCCCTGGAACCTTCTTCGCGGGGAGGATGGCTGGGATCCTGGAAACTGCCGCGAAAAATATGCGGAACTTGGAGACATTCCTGTTCGGACAACGATCTTTCAGGATGAAGTCCAGACTGCATTAGATGTTCTCCATGCAGAAGTTTCGCCAATGGAACTAAGGTCTTGGAATTTAGCCATTCAACCTGCTCAGAAACATGGCTGGAATTTTTTACGTACTGGCAGGGATGCAGGTTCCTTCCATATCCAGGTGTTCCCGGAACGGCTTAGTGCAGATACAAGTATCCTGGTTCGCGGCCCTGCAAAGATTCAAAAGATTTCCGCACATAAATTTTCTGTAACCGGCGATAATTACAGCCAGGAAACAGAAACCGCTGTTGTCACTGCCTCAGCACCTAATGGTATCTCTGCTGCTGTTCCCTTTTCCATTGCCCCGGCCCTCCTGCCGCCGCCAATCGCCCGGGAACCTTCCCTTTCTTTTGATGGAAGGTATTTCCAACTTTCCTATAAATTAGAGGGAATTGAAAGCGGGGAGGATATGTCTGAAATTATATGGTATCGTATAAGCAGGGACGATAGGCAGGAAATTCCGCTTTCTGCTTCTAATGGAATAGGGCCAAGGCGTTCCTATTCCCCATCCAGCGGCGACATAGGCTCTTTCCTGGCGGCTGTCATTGTTCCAAAATCTTCCCGCAGCGGTTTTGGGATTCCTGTTTCTGTCACTTCGCCGGAACCTGTAAGTAAAGACCAAATTACCAAAACTTCCTTTGAAAGTGATTTTTCCGAGGTTGTCTGTTTGGATACTTCCAAGGAAGTTCCAGAAATCCCCTCCGGCTGCTGGAACGCTTCCGGCAGATGGGTTTATGGGGTTGGCTACGATGGGGCATCTGAAAATGGTTTGCTGACACAGTCCCAGTTTTGCCGTCTGGATTACCGTGTAGACCATTTTGCCGGGGATATGTCGCTCCAGCTCCTTTTAGACCCTGAAAAGCGTGCCGGCCAGGGATTTGGCGGGCCGGAACAGTTCCAGGAGGTTTATCTTAAATATGACCCGGTTACACGTTCCGGTTATGGGGTAAGGTATACCCGTATCCCCGAAGATGCAAGGTCAGTCCAATTCCAGCTTTTTTCTTATAAGGATGGAGCTGCTGTACCCATTAGCGAGGCAAAACTCTCCAGAGCGTTCCGGCCAGGATGTAAAATTGAATTGGATGCAAAAGGCAATACCCTAATTTTTAAGGCGTCGTCAAATGCAGACGGGGAACCAGCTGCTGTCAGCCTTTCCGCTTCCATAGAACCAAACGCTTTTGGAGGTTTTGGAATATATCATACAGGTACTGTTGCAATTGGAAATAGAACTTCTTTGCGGCATATTCGGGTTGATTTTCAAAGTTATCTTAATTTCTCAGTAGATGATAATTAATAACAAGCATTTAGCAACACTTATTTATAGATTTTACAGTTAAAAACATTAATTTATTGAATGTATATCATAAATAATTGAAATTCGGTTTTAGGAAAAATAGCCCAAAAAATAAGAATAAAATTCGACAGAAAATTAACGAAAACATAATTTTTAGCAGTTGAAATTTATGGATGTTTTGTTTATAATTAACTTGTAAAGATTTGTCCTGGAAAACAAATCCCATCCCCGAACGAATCGGTTGAAAGGAGAACAAACAATATGGCTCTGACAAACAACAAAAACGTACTCAGATGGCTGGATGAGATGATTGCTCTTACCAAGCCAGCACATGTCGAATGGATCGACGGAAGCGACGAACAGCTCCAAAAGCTGCGCGATGAAGCAATCTCCACAGGTGAAATGATTAAGCTCAATCAGGAAGAACTTCCTGGCTGTCTGTATCACCGGACACGTCCTAATGACGTAGCCCGTGTAGAAGACAGAACCTTTATCTGCTCCATTAAAAAAGAAGATGCAGGCCCCACCAATAACTGGTGTGACCCCCAGGAAATGCACGAAAAACTTCATGGCATGTATGACGGCGTAATGAAAGGCCGTACCATGTATGTTATTCCTTACTGCATGGGCCCAATTGGTTCTCCCTTCTCCAAAGTAGGTGTAGAAGTAACAGACTCTATTTATGTTGTCCTGAACATGGACATTATGACCCGTATGGGCGCAGACGCGTTTAAACAGCTTGGCGACGAGTCCAACGACTTTGTGCGCGGGCTCCATTCCAAAGCTGATGTAGATCCTGAGGGACGTTATATTGTACACTTCCCAGAGGAAAATACCATCTGCTCCATTAACTCTGCATACGGCGGCAACGTTCTGCTGGGCAAAAAGTGCTTTGCCCTGCGTATTGCTTCCTATCAGGGCAAACAGGAAGGCTGGATGGCAGAGCATATGCTTATTCTGGGCGTTGAGAATCCCCAGGGCGAAGTTAAATATATTACTGCTGCGTTCCCCTCTGCCTGCGGCAAGACCAACCTGGCCATGCTGATTCCGCCGGAAATTTACAAAGAAAAAGGCTACAAGGTTTGGACTGTTGGCGATGATATTGCCTGGATGCGCATTGGCCCAGACGGCCGCCTGTGGGCAATTAACCCTGAGAACGGGTTCTTTGGCGTAGCACCCGGCACCAACACCAAGTCTAACCCCAATGCTCTGGCAACCACCAGGAAGGGAACCATCTTTACCAATGTTGCAATCAACAAAGACAACATGACAGTTTGGTGGGAAGGACTGGACAAGAATCCTCCTGTCAACGCCATCGAATGGAAAGGCGCGGAAGTCAACGGCAAGGAATACACTGCTGAAGGAAACAAGCTGGCACATCCCAACTCCCGCTTTACTGCTCCTGCTGTCAACTGCCCCTGCCTGAGCAAAGAATTCGATTCTCCTAACGGCGTACCTGTTTCAGCTATCGTATTTGGCGGCAGACGCGCTAAGACCGCTCCCCTGGTTTACCAGTCCCGGAGCTGGCAGCATGGCGTTTTTGTAGGTTCCATTATGGCTTCTGAGACAACCGCCGCCGCTACCGGCGCTGTGGGTGTTGTACGCCGCGATCCTATGGCTATGCTTCCTTTCTGCGGCTACCACATGGGCGATTACTGGAAACACTGGCTGGAAATGGGCGAAAAGCTGGGTGACAAAGCGCCTAAGATCTTTAATGTCAACTGGTTCCGCACTGACGACGAAGGTCACTTCATTTGGCCGGGATTCGGTGATAACCTGCGCGTTCTGATGTGGATTCTTGACCGCTGCGAAGGCAAGGCTGACGCTGTGGAAACCCCCATCGGCTTTGAGCCTAAAGCTGAGGATATCAATATTGAAGGATTGGATATTACAGTTGATACCATCCGCGATCTGCTGAATGTTGACAAGGATCTGTGGAGGGAAGAAGCAAAGGGTATCCATGAGTTCTATACCAAGTTCGGCGATAAGCTCCCCAAAGAATTACAGGATGAGCTTGCTACCCTGGAAGCTAACCTGAAATAAGAGTTTCCTATAAAGTTAAAAAGGCGGTATCCAGGAATGGGTATCGCCTTTTTTGGGAAATGGAAGTATTAATTTGTGAGTTTGGTAAAGCAAATTTGCGGGGGTAAGCTAAGACGAGCACAAGCTGGGGCGGATTAAAAAGGTTTGAAGAGTCCAGAGGAACTTTCCTAAAAAGTTCCTTTGGTCGCCAGTTCAGCGCGCTGAACTGAACCCGCCAGGCGCGAAATACCCCAGCAGGCTTAAAGATAACAGAAACCTTACCTAAGACACTGATACCTAACCGCTTCGTCAGTATTCAAAATCAAAAGCCCGCTGGAATTGCTTCGGGGGAGGT
>CAOJXI010000113.1 GCA_948465665.1 uncultured Clostridia bacterium
TTGAGGAGTGCAGCTCCGCTGCACAACCCCCTGGACCCGAAACCTTTTTAATCCGACCTAGCTTGTACTCAATCTGAGCTTACTCCCGCCACTTTGCTTTATCAAACTCATATTACCCTAAAAACCGTTTCAGATCAATGGCCTTTTTAGGGCACATTTCATGGCAGCAGTAACAGTGGATACAGCTTTTCCTGTTTTGGATTTCCGCTTTCCGGTCTTTGATATGGATGATTTTCTGGGGGCAGCTTTCAGCACATTTCCCGCAGCCGATGCAGTCCTTTTTCCGTATAACAGGTTTAGGCAGCAGAACCTTCTCCATAACCGCCTTACAGGGCTTTTGCAGAAAACCGGGCAGTATATCTACAAAGTCAAGGTTTTTTTGTTTTGGCTTTTTAAAATCTGTAATTGGCTGAAAAGTCTCTCCTACTATAAGGGATTCTGAAAACTCTGCCGGGCATAATCCCCGCCGGACGGCATTTTTCAAAACCGGTATTTGAGAGATGGGCATATCAATATAATAGGCAAGCGCCAAATCCAGGTAATAGGGATTCTGGGAGGCGAACAATCTGCCGGTATGCCTTGGATTTCCGCCGGAGGGGCCGTTCCCTTCCATAGAATCCACAGCATCTGCAATAGTAATGGAAGGATGCACACATTCCCACAAGTCAACCAGCATGTTAGTAAAATCATTTCGTTCCGGGTAGCGGTAGTGCAGTTCCGGCTTTTGCAGCCCCGGCACTGAGCCAAACATATTTTTTACTGCCCCTGAAAGACCTGTCATACCATGGGTTTTTAGTTTAGGCAGGCTGATAATGAGATCCGCTTGCGTCAAAGGCGTAATAATATTAAAGGCCCGGCAGGTTTCCCCGTTTGGCCATGGTACTTCCTGATAACTAAAGTCCTGATTCAGTGAAAAGGGATGCTCCCTGCTGGCTTCTGTCAGACCAGATGCAGCATAGATTGCGTTCAGGTTTGCCTTTGTATACGGCCCGCCGGAACTCTCCGCCACAAGCACGGAACCTGCTCCCAGCCCTACTACCTTTTCAGCTACAGCCGAAACCAGGAAGGGATGGGTCGTGGTTGCCTGCTCAGGCGTACATTTCATAAGGAGGTTTGGCTTCAATACAACTTTCATGCCTGGCTTTATCAGTTTATCAAACTCCAGCAGCAAAAATATTTTGTCAACCGCCTGCTGGATGATTTCATATTCATACTGATCTGCTTTTACTGAGGCCACTTTGTATGGCATCGGCAACGCCCCTTTCTAAAAGGACAGGCTGCCTTTCCGCAGCCTGTCTATCACAGAGTTTTCAAAAACGCTTCAATCCGTTTCAAAGCTTCCATTAAATGCTCAATAGAATAAGAATAAGAAATCCTTACAAAGCCCTCGCCGGATTCCCCGAAGGAATTTCCAGGCACAACTGCAACCCTCTGGGCGTAAAGCAGTTTCTGACAAAAATCTTCTGATGAAAGCCCAGTAGACTGGACAGAAGGAAACACGTAAAATGCGCCTTCTGGGTTAAAGCAGGTTAAACCCAATTTATTCAGCCCATCAACAATAAAGTGCCTGCGCATATCGTATTCCTCACGCATTTTAACAATTTCCTCACCACAGCTTTTCAGGGCTTCAACAGCGGCATGCTGGCTGGTAGTAGGGGCGCACATAACAGCAAACTGATGAACCTTTATCATTTGTTTCATAATGGGGGCAGGGGCGGCAGCATAACCCAGCCTCCAGCCAGTCATCGCAAAAGCTTTGGAAAATCCGCTGACCACAACAGTACGTTCCCACATTCCCGGCAGGGAGGCAATGGAAACATGGTTTTGGCTGCCATAAGTTAATTCAGCGTATATCTCATCAGATAGAACCAAGATATTAGTATCTCGCAACACCTCAGCAATTTCTTCCAAATGTTCTTTCCGCATAACGGCGCCAGTAGGGTTGTTGGGGAAAGGGAAAATTAAAAGTTTTGTCTTAGGAGTAATTTTTTCTTTTAACGCTTTGGCAGTAAGGCGGAATCCATCTTCTGCTTTTGTTTCAATGGGGACAGGTACGCCGTTCGTTAAAGCAGTAATGGGGGAATAAGCAACAAAGCAGGGTTCAGGGATTAAAACCTCGTCGCCGGGATTAATACAGGCGCGGATTGCCAGGTCAATAGCCTCGGAGCCCCCAACCGTTACCAGGATTTCATCCTTGCTCCGGTAGCTAATCTGAAACCTCCGTTCCAGATAATCGGCTATTTCATTGCGCAATTCAGCCAAACCAGCGTTAGCCGTATACCAGGTATGGCCTTTTTCCAGGGAGTGGATGCCGGCCTGCCGGATAGCCCAAGGGGTGCGGAAATCAGGTTCACCAACCCCAAGGGATATTACATGATCCATTTCATTGGCAATATCAAAAAAACGCCGTATGCCGGAAGGTTTTATCTGCCTTACTTTCTCGGCAAGCAGGGAATCATAATCTATCACAGTACGTCCTCCCTCATGTCACGTTCCTTTTCTGCCAAAAGAACACCGCGTTCCTTATATTTCTTCAATACAAAATGTGTTGAGGTAGACTGTACTGCGTCGATAGGTGCAAGTTTCTGGGAAACAAACAGGGCGATATCCTTAAAGTTTTTACCTGAAACCGTTACAGCCAGGTCATATCCCCCGCTCATCAGGTAGCAGGTTTCTACTTCATCATAGGAATAAATCGTCCGCGCAATTTCATCAAAGCCATGATCCCGCATGGGGATTACTTTAATTTCAATCCGGGCAATTACATATTCCCTATCTGTTTTATCCCAGTCAATTGCTGCTTTATATCCATGTATAATTCCCTGGGTTTCATACGATTCAATGGCTGCGGCCACTTTTTCCGCTGTGGTATCCAGCATTACTGCAAGCTGTTCGTTGGTTAAACGACAGTTTTTGTCCAATAAGTTCAAAAGTCTATTCATGCCGTTCACTCCATTTCAAAATAAAAAGATTTCAAATATTATAACAGATGATTTTCTCAATGTAAAGCCTTAAACAATATTTCTCATATAATTGATAGATAATCATAAAAATAGGGGCTGCCCAAAAAGATTTTAATTTATATTTTGAATTTGGATAGTTTACACTTGAATTTACCTTTCATATATGGTATAAATTAAAAGACTTTAAAAGTTGTTTTCGGTTAAAAAATGCTGAATAATAAAAACTTATATTTAATCTTACAATAACTATAAAAGATTGCGAGTGACCAAATTGATAAGGATTTACACACATTGGGAAGATTTAAAGAAAGCGCCATATAGTATCTATTCTAATGACGCAGCGTTTAAGGGATTCAGCAAAAGGCCGGAAATTTATACGCAGTATGTCCGAGAAATTATGCTGAAAGTTGATAAAACCATTTTATTAGACGCTAATACTGGATTAATTAAAACACCTTTTGAGATTACAACTGTTGATTCCTTATCTACAGGATGTAAAACAGTTATTAATGCTATATGTTGTATTAAATTTAATAATACCCCTGTGATCATTAATGCAAATGACTGCAATCCTGCCGCTTTATCAGAATTGTTCAAAGTCGCTGATAATCAAAATATTAAACTTTTGTTAATGCACCCTCTCCTTCCCAGAGATTTATGTTGGAGTTTTATTGTAAATGACAGTGAGGATGTAGTAGATTGCTTTAACCTTAGATATCGGATTTTAGGAATCGGATAGCCCAATCGCAACCAGAGAGCGGGTACAATCTAAGGAGAATGTAAAACCCAAGGAGCCAGGCTTAGGGATACTGCCACTTTAGAAGAAAACCGCAGTCTACAAAAGGGATAGTAAATAAAAATGGATCTCCAGGAGCTAAAAAGCACCGGGAGATCCATTTTTTAAGAAAACTTATAGGTTTTCCTCTGTCACAAGGAACCCATAACGTTTTAACTCCATTTTGCTGCACGCTGAAAGCTCTGTTCCATCCAGAACATTTTTACATTTTGCTGGTATCGGTGGGATTGTAACAGAACCTTCTGAGAAATTAAGATAAAAGCGGTAACGTTTTTGGCCGTTGACGCGGGAATGGATTTCCAAGCCAAGCGGAAGAGGGATGGAACCAAGGCGTTTTTCTTTAAAGATATCAGAATAAAGATCCAGTAAACAATTTTCTTCCACCTTCGCGGCAATATGGACGGAAATTCCCTTTCCAAACGGATGTACCGTTATGGCTGGCTCCCCTTCATAAAAATCTTCCAGGTAACAGCCGGCGGTTTTAGCTCCCCTCATAGAAAGCAGCTCACAGAACTCAGCCGCATGATATTTTTTTCCATTCCAGCGGACGCTATTCTGCTGCCCTGGATATAAAGTGTCCAGTTCTGCGGCTTCCACACCGGTAATCTCCATTAAACCATCCCCAGGAAAACCTCCCAAAAAGGCCAGTGTGTTTTCATCTACATAACCAGTCAGCCAGGTAGTAACAAGCGCTCCTCCGTTTGATACAAATTCCTTCAGTCTTTGAACAACTCCGGGCTTGAGCATATATAACATAGGGGCAGCAATCAAATCATATCCCTCGAAAGATTCTGTGCTGGAAATAACGTCTGGATCTTCCCCCAAACGAAGCATTGTGCGGAAATGCTGAATACAGGTTTCGTTGTACTTTTTATCCTGTTTTGCTGCGCCAGCCATATCTTCAATTGCCCATCGGTTTTCCCAATCATAAATAACAGCGGTTTTAGGTGTTGGAACTGAGCCAGCTATATCGGAAAGGGATTTCATCAGATTTCCGACTTCACTGACCTCCCGAAATACGCGTGTGTCGTCCCGGCCTGTATGATTTACAACTGCTCCATGAAACTGTTCAAACGATCCCCGTCCCATACGGAATTGGAAATATAAAACCGTATCTGAGCCGCTGGCAACTGCCTGCAGGCAGGAAAGCTGATGGAGCCCAGGACGTTTTAATTTGTTGTAAGGCATCCAATTTACCTGGGAAGGGGTGCTTTCCATAAGCATAAAAGGCTGTCCGCGTTTCATTGAGCGCATAAGGGAATGATTAAAAGCTGTTTCGGAGGCTACTTCATATAAGGGCTGTTCATTGTGCCAGCGGGGATAAGCATCCCAGGAAATAATATCCAGTTCTTTTGCAATCTGATTATAGTCCAGTCCTCCGAACAGCCACATAAAGTTTGTGGTTACGGGCAATCTGGGTGCAAACTGCTGGAGGGGTTCTGTTTCATTTCGAATAAATTCGGCGGTATTGCTGGTTGTAAACCGCCGCCAATCCAGCAACATTCCCAAAACCGAATGTTCCCCCTGCTCCATAGGCGGATCAATCTGTTCAAAAGAATTATAAGTATGGCTCCAAAAACTGGTCCACCAGGCATGGTTCAACTCCTGAATATTATTGTGATACCGCTCCCTGAGCCAATCCTGGAATTTCTTCCGGCATAAATCACAATAACAGGCCCCGCTGTACTCATTAGAAAGATGCCATAGGATTATTCCAGGATGTTCCCCATAACGTTTTGCAAGGCGGGTGTTCATTTCTCTAACCTTCTGACGGTATACCGGAGAGGATAAGCAATGGTTGTGCCGTCCACCATGGAGATTGCGCTTCCCATTGGGAAGAACCCTCCTGACTTCCGGGTATTTTTCATCCATCCAGGCAGGGCGGGCCCCAGAAGGCGTTGCTAAAATAGTATAGATTCCATTTTGATAAAGACGTTCTATTACTTGATCCATCCATTCAAAATGATAAGTTCCCTCTTCTGGCTCCAGAGCGGACCAGGCAAAAATCCCTAGGGATACAGAATTAATCCCTGCCTTTTTCATCAGTTCAACATCTTTTTCCAGAATATCGGGCCGGTCAAGCCATTGATCCGGGTTATAATCCCCTCCATGAAGCAGGCCGTTTACCTGGGGAAACAGGGGAGTATAAGTATGGGGGTGGCTGGATGGATTTGCCATAGTAAAACCTTCTTTCTTTAAAAAATAAGGAGAAAGATAAATTTTCCCTGTTGTTTCTATCATACCATGCTTGGGCGGAAAAAAGCAACGCCGAAATAGCCGCTTTCCCGAAATTGACAGGCATTAACCTTTATGCTACTATTGTTATAAACAGAGACCATTTCCCAAAAGCGCAGAAGAGCATTTTTTACATTAGCAGTAATTTTTAACGACGTATAACCGCAGCAGGAGGAATGAAACGATGAATTTAACAGCCCAAAATGGGGTATGGCCCGTTATGCTGACCCCTTTTACTGAGACAGGGAAAATTGATTATAAGGGATTAGAAGCTTTAATTCAATGGTATGAGGAGGGTGGTGTAAGCGGCCTGTTTGCCGTCTGCCAGTCCAGCGAGATGTTTTATCTAAGTTTGCAGGAACGGATAGAGCTTTCGCGCTTTATCAAAAAGACCGCCCATGTCCCTGTAATATCCTCCGGGCATATTTCATACAGCATCGACGACCAGATCGACGAATTGAAACGGGTTGCGGATACTGGGGTTGACGCTGTAATCCTTATTACAAACCGTCTTGCTGAACAGGGCGGTAATCCAGAGCTTTGGACAGAAAACCTGAACCTCATCTTAAACGCCCTGCCGAAAGAGCTTCCTTTGGGCTTTTATGAATGTCCCTATCCCTATAAACGTTTGATATCTATGGAAGAAATCCGTTACGCGGCAAATACAGGGCGCTTTTATTTCCTAAAAGACACCTGTTGTGACGCGGCACTGATTCGGCAGCGTCTTGAAACGATCCGCGGGACAAACCTACGGCTTTTCAACGCCAATTCGGCAACCCTTTTAGACTCTCTCCGACACGGTGCAGCGGGTTTTTCAGGAGTTATGGCAAATTTCCACCCCAAACTATACGCATGGCTTTGCGGAAACTGGGAAAAGGAACCTGAAAAAGCAGAGATTGTCCAAGCCTTTTTAACAATGGCCTCCCAAATTGAAAAGCAGCTATACCCTGTCAATGCAAAAGAATATCTAAAAAATCAAAATCTTCCTATTACCACCTATACCAGAACCAAAAACCATCACGAAATGTCTCCACTTTTCAGCAGCGAGGTAAAACAGTTAGAGCTGCTAACCGAATGGATTCAGAAACAATTACAGATATAGCAAAATTGGGGGAATTTTCCCACTTATACCGATATGCCTTATTGTCAACTATTCTGAAAAGAGTAGTTGACAATTTCCTTTTTATCCCTTATAATGTCAACCAGAAAGTTTAAATATGGTTGACAATTAATAAAACTAACTAAAAACCGACAGTAAGGAGAATCATTATGAAACCAAAATTGAGTACCCGTGAACTAACCAAAACCGCCTTATGTGTGGCCCTTTTGTGCATTTCATCCTATATTTCGTTTCCGATTCCATTCACACCAATTGTAATTACAGCTCAAACCCTGGTAGTCAGCCTGATTGGGCTGATATTAAACCCAATGGAATCTTTTTTATCTACACTGGTATTTATGCTGCTTGGATGTGTTGGACTGCCTGTTTTTTCCGGCGGTACGGCTGGAATAGCTAAATTATTTGGGCCGACAGGGGGATTTATTATCGGGTTTCTGGCCGCTGCTCCTCTTATCTCTTTCACAAAAGGCAAAAAAGTAAATCCAATTAGATATTTTCTTTCTACTGTTTTAATTGGAATGATAGTGATAGATTTATGTGGGACGCTGATGTTCAGCATCCAACAACAAGTGGCAGCAGCACAATCCTTTTCTATCGGGACAGTCCTTAGTGCGCTTTCTCCTTCTGCACTTTTTAAGGTGCTTTCAGCCACAGTAATTCCCTTTATCCCTGGTGATTTAATTAAATGTGTGTTAGCAGTGGCAATTGGGACAGCACTGAATAAAATCCCCGGTTTTCAATCTGTCCCTGTAAATATTAATAAGGAGCAGAAACATCCAGAAGGCACTATTTCATAAATCAATATGATAAAAATAACGTGAGTTTGGTAAAGCAAATTTGCGGGAGAAACCTAAGTTGAGTACAAGCTGGGGCGGATTAAAAAGGTTTCGGGTCCAGGGGGCTTTCCTCAAAAGCCCCCGGCAGGTCCAGGGCGGCGCCTTGGTCGCGCCCGCAGGCGCGAAATACCCCAGCTTGCTGAAAGAAAACGTAAACCT